>NZ_JASPJI010000030.1:0-19641 GCF_030232285.1 Corynebacterium sp. MSK047
ACTCAATCGGCATTCAAAAAGGCCAAATCTAACCCCCGCGACACGCCGAGCCAGACACACATTTTGACCCTTAACCCCTTTTTTAATTAGCTGGGAGGCTAGAAGGTGTGCTCGTTCTTGGCGCCCCGGCAAACGGTCGGCGCAAAATAATTTGGGCGAGCCCCGAAACGAGCCTCCTGTACTCCGCCTTCCCGGCGGTGTGCCCTCAGAATACGTCCGCGTCAAAGCGACCGTCAATAGTTCTTTTTAAAGAAAACCCCAACGGGGGCAATGCGCGCATTTTCCCTGCTAGAACCCTATGGCAAGTGCCACGGCACAGACAGCGCACGCTATCTCAATGACTGCACCAAACACGTCGCCGTTGACTCCGCCAAACCTCTTCACGCAATGCCGCGTCAGCAGCAGTGTAACGCCAAAGCTCAGTGCACAAGCGACTACGCCCACGAGCCCAACCACCCAGCCCGACACAGCGAGCAGCAGTATCCACCAGCAGGTCACCGTGACTGTGGACTGAGTACCGGCAGTCAGAGAGCCGAAGCCGCTGTTCGAAAAAGGCGGAAAGCCGCGCCAGCAGGCAGTCGTTGCCGCCGCACGAGAGGCTACAAAAGGCAAGCACAGCGCAACCACACCAGGCCACATCTGACCAGCAGACCACTGCGACAGCACACTAGCCACAATCACGGCAAAAGCAGTCGTCGTCGTCAACATCGTCAGCACGATGGAGCCCACGCCCATTGGGCCGGTGCTCGGATCGCGCAGCACCTCCCGCGCCCCCTCCGGCGGCTTATACGAGCCGAGGGCATCCGCCACATCCGCCAGCCCATCCAGGTGCATCGCGCGGGTCAACATCTGTGCCGCCACCATAATCAGGGTGCCGCCGAGGATCGGGGTGACGTCGTAAAGCGTGGGCGTGCCTGACGACGACGTTGCGAACAGCGCCGCCGTGATGAGAACTGCACCCGCGGCAGGAACGAGCCCAGCTACTGGCAGTGCAGCGATGGCGCGGCGGCCGGTGATGCGGTCGAACACGCTCGCGCCTTTGAAAGGCAGGACAGTGAGCCAGGACAGGGCAGTGGTGATGGCCTCAGCGACGGCATTGCCGTGAGCAGAGGGATCGCCGTCGAGGTTGTCCTGGCGAGACGGGCCGGCTTTGTCGGACAAGTCGATTAGTCCTTGGTGCTTACGCCTGCGTCGGCGAAAGTAGCCATGTTGCGCAGGACCGATACGCCGGACTTGACCAGCGGTAGGGCAGCGACGGCGCCGGAGCCTTCGCCAAGACGCATCCCGTATTCGAGAAGTGGTTCCTTATCCAGGTGTCGAAGGGCAAGCGCGTGCGCGGGCTCTGCCGACTTGTGGCCGGCGACCCACCAATCGCGGGCGCCTGGAGCGAGCTGGTCAGCCAGCAGAGCGGCGGATGTGACAACCACTCCGTCCAAAATCACAGGAGTGCGACGCACCGCTGCTTGCGCCAAGAACGCGGCCATCACGGTCATATCCGGCGAGGAAATACGACGGAGCACCTCAACCGGGTCATTGCGCAGGCGACGCACGCGGAACATGGCATCGCGTACGGCAGCGACCTTGAGCTTCCACCCCTCGTCATCAATGCCAGTGCCTCGGCCGACGACGACCACCGGTTCGGAGTTGGTCACGGCACCAATCAGCGCCGCGGCTGGAGTGGTGTTTCCGATGCCCAGATCGCCGGCAATGAGCAGGTCAGCGCCTTCATCAACGGCGGCGTCGGCAATCGCGATGCCCGTGCGGATGGCCTTATCGACCTCCTCCTCGCTCATCGCATCCTCGCGGTCGATAGAACCACAGCTGCGACGGATACGGTATGGCCCTTCGGCATCGTGGTCGAGGGAAATGTCCACACCGGTAACAGTGGCTCCCGCGATGTCAGCGATAGCGTTCACGCCGGCACCCTTTGCCTCGATATTGGCAAGCATCTGGATAGACACCTCGGACGGGTACGCGGACACCCCGCCCTGGGCAACACCGTGGTCACCAGCGAAGACATAAACACGACAATCGTCCAGGTCACGCGGAGGGCATTCTCCCTGACACGCCGAAATCCAAATGCCGAGTTCTTCCAACCGGCCAAGTGAGCCTGCGGGCTTAGTCAACTGCTCATGGCGCGCGCGGGCGGCCTGTTCAGTCTCTTCGTCAGGGCGTGCTACCGGTCCAAAATAATCCGCGTTCATACTCTCAAACGCTACCCGAAAACGATTTGTCTACCGACCATTGGTGCACAGCTATTCGCATTGCTAGGCAGACCGTCATAGGGGAAGCGGCGTGGAGTGAATCTAGCTCGCCGCCTTGACTTCCATGGGGCAGCCAGCCACAACTAGGACAACACGATCACAGATAGCTGCGAGCTGCTGGTTGAGAAGGCCAATCTCATCACGGAAAAGCCGCCCTGAGCGGTGTTCGGGAATGACACCGAAGCCCACTTCGGGCGACACAATGAACAGGTCGGAATCTGCGGGGAAGTTGCGCACGGCGTCGACAAGCGAGTGCGTCCACGGCGCGACGCTGCCCCTCGGCGCCTCCCACAGCCCCTGCGCGTCGATGATGTGCGTCAGCCAGGTGCCGACATCGTCCAGCAGCATGCGCCGCTCCGGCGACGCGAGAGCTTCCACCGCATCGACGTCATCAACCGTGTGCCAGGCCACTCCGTGCTCTTTTGCCTGTGCTTGACGACGAATGCGGTGCTCCTCGACCCTGGAGTGAAAATCGCTATCACCGGGCCAGGGCCGTGCTGTTGCGATGTAGTGCAACACCGTTGAGGCTGCAGCATCTGAGGCATCGCCGGTTGAGGCTGCGGCGGTGGCCAGCAGCTCGTGCTCAGCCCATGAGGACTTGCCTGAGCGGGCGCCACCGAGAACCAGAGTGCGCATGGCAGATGAGGCTACTTGATCTCGTCGCCGATGTTGACCTGCGGACGCGGAGTACGCAGACGACGCGGCTGAGAAGCGCGGGAGTAAGCGTAGAAGCCCAGTCCCCAGGCCCCTTCGGTGGTCTTCGGGAAGCGCTCACGCGTCAGCTTGATGGCACGGCGGCCGATGTAGATGGCCTCGATGATCAGGGCGATGATGAGAACCATCGCGATGAGAGATGCGATGTTGGCCAGCTTCGGCAGGGAAGTGCCAATCATCATAATCAGCAGCAGAATCAGCGCGAACGGGAGGAACACGTTAGCGAGGAAGCGACGGGAATCAACCCAGTCGCGGACAAACTTGCGCTCAGCGCCCTGGTCGCGTGGCAGCATGTAGCGCGGATCGCCGGCGGCCATGCGCTCGTCGGCAATGCGACGCTGCTCACGTCGCTCTGCTCGCTCGCGTGCCTTGGCGGCCTTGAGCTCTTCCTTGGACATGGAAGCCTTGAGCTCCTTGCGGCGCTGGCGAGCTTCCTTAGCGGTCAGCGGCGCCTCGACCGGGCCACGGCGGATGCCGCGTTCGCGCTCAACCTCGTTGCGCTTCGGAGTGGGGCGCCCCTTCTTGGGAGTAAAAGCACCGCTGTGCTTCTTCTCGGGCTGCTGAGACTCCGAAGCGGTGCCCTTGGCCCCGCTGGATGCGGTCGCGTCGGTGGCTACGTCTCCGGCGTTGGTTGCGTCAGCGTTAGCTGCCTCAGCTGCCTTGGACTTTTTGTCATTCTTTTTCCACGGTAGATTCACGACCCCAGATTATAAGGTCTTCAAGGTGCTTCCCTAATTAGGTTGCAGGTTGAGGGTCAGGGGCGGGGCAAGGGCGAGGTTTTGGGGATGACCGCCGCAGGGGCAGGCGGGAAGAGTGCGCTTGTGGCGTGGGAAGCCGTGGTGTGGTTGCGATGTGGCGGCAAAAAGAGACTTCCGAAAAAGAGAAAGAAAAAGAGAACCCAGAATTGGGAATTAAAGACTGGTCGGTAAGGTTGTGATAAATAATGACGTAGCCGACCTTGGGGTCGACTCGCATACTTAAACACTTCAACAAGGAGGACACGCGCTATGACTACTGCTCAGAGCACTGGCGTTACCCTGACCGAAGCTGCGGCTGCCAAGGCAAAGGCACTTCTGGACCAAGAAGGTGCCACCGACCTGGCACTGCGTATTTCCGTGGCTCCGGGCGGCTGTGCCGGCCTGCGCTACCAGCTCTACTTCGATGACCGCAGCCTCGACGGCGATGTCGCCGAAGTTTTCGGTGGCGTCAAGCTGGTCGTTGATCGCCAGTCGGTTCCGTACCTGTCCGGTGCCACCATCGACTTTGCTGACACCATTGAACAGCAGGGCTTCACAATCGATAACCCGAATGCCACTGGCTCCTGCGCTTGCGGTGACTCCTTCAACTAAGTCATTAGCTGAGCAGAGCTGTCAGCAGACGCTGTGAAAAGCGTCGGATAGTAAAAAGGCTCGGACCTCACTCTTGTTAACTGAGTGAGGTCCGAGCCTTTTCTATTGGTTGCCCCAGCGATGGTGACAGCCTGCCGGGGCAGGATGGGGCTGAATCGCGGGGACCGTCGTAAAGCGAGCTAGAGCTCGACGGGGTAGTCGCGCTGCTCGATGTCCGGAGTAATGCGGTCTTCGATGAAGATGCCGTGCCAGACCATGAAGGCCAGGATGGTCCAGAGGCGGCGGGAGTGGTCGCGCTCGGTTGGGTGGTGCTCGGCGAGCATCTTGAGCACGGCGTCCTTATTAATGAACTCTTCGGTCTGGGACTCGCGGATGATGTCCTCGGCCCAGCCGTGCAACTCGTCGCCTGCCAGCCAGTGGCGAATCGGCACCGGGAAGCCCAGTTTGCGGCGGTTGAGCACGTGCTCCGGAACAATCTGCTCCATGGCGCGACGCAGTGCGTACTTGGTGGTGCCGTGAGAAACACGCATGTCCACCGGCAGCGTCTGTGCAACGTCGAAGACCACACGGTCGAGGAACGGCACGCGCAGCTCCAGGGAGTTAGCCATGGTGATCTTGTCCGCCTTGACCAGAATGTCGCCACGCAACCAGGTGAACAGATCCAAGTGCTGCATCCGAGTCACCGGGTCCCAGCCTTCAGACTGCGCGTAAATCGGCGCAGTGACATCGCTGTGGTCCCATTCCTTCTTGGCCCACGGCAGCACTTCCTGCAGCTGCTCAAAGTTAAAGGAACGAGCATTGCCGTAGTAGCGCTGTTCCAGCGGAGTAGTTCCTCGCTGCAGGAGCGACTTGCCGCGCATGCCCTCTGGCAGAGCTTCGCCGACCTTAGCCAGACCGCGCAGCAGGGGAGATGGAACCTTGTCGAACGGCTTCAGCGACAGCGGCTCCTTATAAATGGTGTAACCACCAAAGAGCTCGTCTGCGCCCTCACCGGACAGTACGACCTTAACGTGCTTACGAGCCTCTGCGGCCACGAAGTACAGCGGCACCAGTGCAGGGTCAGCTACCGGGTCATCGAGGTACCACATAATCTTCGGAATCGCCCCGGCGAACTCCTCCGGCGAGACGACCTTCACAATGTGCTCGACGCCAATGGCGGCGGCGGACTCGGCAGCCACATCGACCTCTGAGAAGCCCTCGCGCTCGAAGCCAGTGGTAAACGTCAGCAGGTTCGGGTTGTGGCGCTTAGCCAAAGTTGCAATCGCAGTGGAGTCGATACCGCCCGACAGGAACGAGCCCACCGTGACGTCGGCACGCATATGCTTCTCGACGCTGTCCTCCAGCGCACGGGCAATGCGGTCAAAAACGTCCTGCTCAGCGCCCTTAGCGACTGGCTGAATCGGGAAACTAGGCTTGAAGTAGCGGGTCTGCTTAACTTCGCCACCAGGCGTAACGATGGCAGTGCAGCCCGACTCCAGGCGGACGATGTCAGTGTGCAGAGACTCCGGTTCCGGCACGTACTGCAGGTCGACGTAGTGCTCCAGTGCACGCTTATTCAGCTTTTTCGCATCGATGCCCATCTCCGGCGCGGCCTCGAGCAGGGACTTCTTCTCAGAACCGAAAATCGTGCCGCGCTCGGTGGTGGCGTAGTAGAGAGGCTTAATGCCGAACGGATCGCGCGCCAGGAAAAGCTTGCGCTCGACGCTGTCCCAAATAGCAATGCCGAACATGCCGCGCAAGTGCTTTACGACGTCGGCTCCCCAGTGGTGGAACCCAACGACGATAGGTTCACCATCGCCGGAGGTATTAAAGGCATAGCCTTTCTTCTCCAGCTGCTCGCGAAGTTCGACGAAATTGTAGATTTCGCCGTTGAAGGTCATGGAGTAACGATTCGGCTGATTCTCTGGTCCCCACTGCAGCGGTTGGTGGCTGTGGGCAATATCAATAATGGATAGGCGGTTGAAGCCGAAAACTGCGTCCTCATCGTGCCACGTGCCTGCATCGTCAGGGCCGCGGTGCCGCATGCAGGGCAGGGCCCTTTCGACAACGGGAACGAGCTCCGCTGCGTCAGAATTTGCAGCCAGGATTCCGAGAAGACCACACATGCTTCGTGCGCGCACCTTTCGCTTAGTGTCACTTAATGGATTTTCGACGGCTCCGTAGCTAGCGGCTCAGCGCGACTGGTTGTCGCCTTAACCGGTGGCCGTGAAGGACCGCCGCGTGGCTGAGTAGCTGGGTTGAACCCCAGATTGGCGCCACATAGAAATGCTGCACCTACTTTAATGCCTTTTGGGGAAAAGCGAGAATGTCTGAGTTTGCCGTGTCTAGGGCTCGGGGCAAGGTTGCGCGGGACGGTGTGTGCGTCAGCGCGTGGCACAAACACTAAAAAATTCATAGACTTAGGAGCGTCAACAGGGTGTAACTGGTGAGAATGCCACCCCCGATAGGCGGGTCTTTCTCAGTATTTTATTAGGGCAGATATACTCAAAGGCACCCCACAGCCATATTTATTGTGGAGAAAGCTTAAGAATCGACTACTCTGCTTGGGTAGGACGAAACCTTAATCGGTTATCGAAAATTGTGTGGATCAGGAAGGCAGACACACGTGAATCAGCGTAGAAAGTTCGGAGTCGCCCGTAAGCTCGGCGTCCTCGGCGTTGCCACCGGTAGCGCAGCCTTGCTTGCCGGCTGCGATGTTAATCCTCCGGAGAACGGCTTCTTCAAGCTGCTCCGCTTTGGTTGGCCGGAAGGTGTGACCCCGGAAGCACAGTCCATGGGTAACTTCTGGGTTTGGACCTGGGTTGCAGCTTGGATTATCGGCATCATCGTTTGGGGCGTTACCCTTTACTCGATGGCAAACTTCACAGCTAAGAAGGCTGAAAAGAAGGGCAAGGGCGAGTTCCCGCGCCAGACTGCATACAACGTTCCGGTTGAGTTGTCTCTGACCATTCTCCCGATTCTGATCGTGATGACTCTGTTCTTCTTCACGGTTCAGACTCAGGACAAGGTCACTGCCCTGGATAAGGATCCGGAAGTTACCGTCGACGTCACCGGTTTCCAGTGGAACTGGAAGTTCGGTTACGCCAACATTTCCGCTGACCTGATGGGCGGCGAGGAATACAACGGCCGTATTGAGAAGCCGGCTGATGAGCAGTTCTTCACCGAGGGCGGCCACGAGGTTCCGTCCGCTGAGGATCGCGCAAAGCAGAAGGAGCACCCGGTTCACGGACGCTCCAAGGAGAGCCTCGACTACCTGCACTACGACGAGATTGAGACCCTCGGTACCACCGAAGAGGTTCCGGTCCTCGTTGTTCCGGAAGACACTGCAATCCAGTTCGACCTCGCGTCCGCTGACGTGATTCACTCCTTCTGGGTTCCGGAGTTCCTCTTCAAGCGCGACGTGTTCCCGCACCCGGAGGCTAACAAGTCCAACCGTGTCTTCCAGATCGAAAAGATTGACTCGGACAAGATTGCCAACCGACCAGAGGACAACCCGAGCGACAAGGTCAAGAACGCATTCGTTGGCCGTTGTGCCGAGATGTGTGGTACCTACCACGCAATGATGAACTTCGAGATTCGTGCTGTCTCCCGTGAGGCATTCACCGAGTACATCAAGTTCCGCCAGGAGAACCCAGAAGCTACTAACGCTGATGCTCTGAAGCACATCGGTGAGCCGGCATTCGCAGTCTCCACTTCGCCGTTCAACTCCGGTCGTGTCGACACCCGCGACATGGGTGATCGTGGTGCTAACACCATTGACCTGAACGCGACCGCCAAGTAAACCCAGCAAGATTCTTACTTAAAGGAAGTTCTCAAATGAAGTCTGCAGCAAAGCTCTTCTACGGACTTACCGTGTTCCTGGGGTTCATGGCTGTCGTCTACATCTTCGGCACTCAGTACCTCCAGGACACCGGTAACGTCATCAACGAAAGCCAGGGTCGCCTCGAGTGGGCTGGCGCAACCGGCCTGGTCCTCGCAGCTCTGATGACTCTGATGCTCGGTGGATACTTCCACTTCACTGAGCGCCGCTCCGACATCACCCCGGCCGACTTCGAAGAGGCAGAGATTGCCGACGGTGCAGGTACCCTCGGTTTCTTCTCCGCTAGCTCGATTTGGCCGTTCGTGATGACCATGGGCATCCTCCTCATGGGCTACGGCATCGCATTCATGGCCTACTGGCTGATTGTCCTTGGCGCGGTAATTCTGATCGTCTCCGGCACCAAGCTCAACACTCAGTACATCACTCCGCCGGAGAAGCACTAGTCCGAGTGCAATCAGACTGAACCACAGTCGTAGATAACCGAAAAGTCTCTCCCACTAACAAGGGCGTTAGTGGGAGAGACTTTTTTGTTTGGGCGAGTGGGAGGGGATTCCTAACTGGTGTTACCTCGTCGGTTAGGATCTGTAGTCAATATATGATTCCGCATCAAGCGAATTCGACGGGTTTCTGCCCCTTAGGTAGTTCGATGACCTCACCGTCAGTCACCTGCAGATGACGCGCTTCGAGCGAGTTGATCATGCGGTAATCGTGGGTAATCACAATAATTGTGCCCTCTGCAGATGCGATCGCGTCTTGGACCTGCTCGATTAGATCCACACTCAGATGGTTCGTAGGCTCATCGAGCAGCAAGATCTCCGGCGGATTGGCTACGACCAACGCTAACGCCACCCGGCGCTGCTGGCCGATGGAGAGGCTTCCTACCGGTCGATTGGCATCCTCAGGGCTAAGCAATCCAAAGTCGTCGAGAGGCACGCGGGCATTGGGCGCAAGGTCGTACAACTCACGGGCGGACTTCTTTGGGTTTTCCCAGTCTTGTTCCTGAGCCAGCATGGCTACTCGACAGTTCTCGCCGATACGCACCTCGCCAGCCTGCGTCTCAACTTGCCCCATGATCGTCTTAAACAAAGTAGATTTGCCGGCCCCATTAGGGCCGGTGATCACGACCTTGTCGCCGGGACGAATAGTCAGTGAACCAACCCGAATTCGATCTGGGACGACCACACCGCGCATCTTGATGTGAAAATCTTCATCGCTGCCCGAAGCAGCGCGCTTGGTCGGTAGGGGTGCGGTCAACGGGGCATCAAAGCCCAGTAGTGCCGGTGGACGCTCCACACCTTCCTCAATGAGTTCCTCCAGCCGCTGCTTAGCCGAACGCACGCGGCGGGCGATTTGCCGCTCTACACGACCGCCACGGCGGTCATAAGCCATCTTGTTATTGTCCGTCATTTCCCGACCCGGTGAGATCTCACGAGCGCCATTCTCGATGGTGTCTTCCAACCGATTGCGTTCATGCTCCTCCGAGCGCCACTGGTGCTCCCATAGCTCACGCTGGTGGCGACGGTGCTTCGCGTAGTCGGAGTAATTACCACGGAACAGCCCAATACCAGGGCGCCCCGGCACCAAGTCTCCAATTACAGTACAAACGGCATCCAGGAAGTCGCGGTCATGTGTTGCCACCACAACCACTCCAGGGTGGTTCTGGATGGTGTCAATCACGAGCTGGCGACCGCGTTCATCGAGATGGTTGGTGGGCTCGTCGAGAAGCAGAATCTCTGGCTTTCGAATGAGCGTAATCGCGAGCCCCAACCGCGCCCGCTGCCCGCCGGAAATCTCCGTGGTTAGTTGCTCTGTCAGGGGAGCGCCGTCCGGAGCAGAACCGGTCAGGCCGAGATGGTCGAGCACAATCTCCGCATTATGTTCGGCGTTCCAGTCATCGTGAGCCATGACGTCCGAGAAGGCCTTCGAATACGCCTTCTCTGCCGCCTTAGACTCATCTGGGGTCTCTGCTAAGGCCATCGCCTCAGCTGCCTCTTCTAACTCCGCTAAACGACGTTTCGAGGGGCCGAGGGCTTCATCGATAAGCATTTGCACCGTGGAGTCGAAAGGAGCTTCCAGTTCCTGAGAGCCGAGTACACGCGTGCCAATATGAGTCACCGTACCGCTCGTGGGCCGACGACGACCCGACAGCAGCCAAAGAAGAGTGGACTTGCCGGCTCCGTTGTCTCCAACCAGACCGAGGACATCGCCGTCGGAAAGCGTGAGCGAGACATCGCGCAAAACAGGCGTGGCCTCGTAGTCGAAGTTGACACCGTTGGCGACAAGCTGTGTGGCGTTGCTCGAAAGATCGGTGGTGGGGGAGGGACTGGTAGACATATGTCCATTTTAGTACTGGTAAACAGCAGATTTGGTATCCGACATATGTGGGGTCAAGGCGAAATCGGAAGAATCTGGGTAACAAAAACCACCCCGGTCGACATCCGAAGTGGATGCGGACCGGGGTGGTCTTATTTGAGCGCAGTAGAAAACCTACCGCGGAACTTTACTGCTCGAGCTGGCGACGCTCTTCAGCGTTTTGAGCTTCGAGGTCACGGAACATCTGAGCCTGCTGCTCGTGGTTCTCGTGCTCGATACGAGCTGCCTCTTCGGCGATCTCCGGGGAGTCCGGGCTGAAGAAGCTACCGCGACCCGGGCTACCAGCGGCGCCCAGTTCGTTCATGGTCTTCGGGACGTAAGCACCCTGGTACTCGAGCGGAACGGCGTGGCCGTGCTCGTCGACCGGACCCAGTGGCTGGTGGACCTCGATGAAGGAACCATCAGGTAGCTGGTTGATGATGCCCGTCTCGATGCCGTGCTCCAGGACAGCGCGGTCAGAGCGCTGCAGGCCGATGCAGATTCGGTAAGTGACGAAGTAAGCGATCGGAGGCAGGATGATCAGACCGATACGGCCAACCCAGGTCATCACGTTCAGCGAGATCTGGAAGTGGTATGCGATCAGGTCGTTACCACCGGACAGAGTCAGCAGGGTGTAGAAGACCAAAGCCATGGCACCCAGGCCGGAGCGAACCGGCACGTCGCGCGGACGCTGCAGCAGGTTGTGGTGGGCGTTGTCGCCGGTGATCTTCGCCTCGATGAACGGGTAAGCGAAGAGCAGGACAACCAGAACACCACAGAGCAGGGCGACCCAGAAGACTGCCGGGATCGTGTAAGAGCCCAAGTAAAGCTCCCACGGCGGCATGACACGGGCAGCACCGTCAGTCCACAGCATGTAGATATCCGGCTGGGAACCAGCGGAAACCTGCGCCGGGTTGTACGGGCCAAGGTTCCAAATTGCGTTGATCTGGAAGATACCAGCGAATAGCGCCAGGAAGCCGAACGTAATCAGGCCGAAGGAAACGGACTTGACTGCGAAGATCGGGAGAATACGAACGCCGACGACGTTGTTCTCGGTACGACCTGCGCCAGGGAACTGGGTGTGCTTCTGGTACCAGACCAGAGCCAGGTGAGCGGCAATCAGACCCAGCAGCAGGGCCGGGAGAATCAGCACGTGTGCAATGTACAGGCGCGGGATAATCATGTCACCCGGGAAGTCGCCGTTGAACATCATCCAGTGCAGCCAGGTGCCGATAATCGGCAGACCGATGATGATTGCGGACATAATACGCAGACCAACACCGGAAAGCAGGTCGTCCGGCAGGGAGTAACCCATGAAGCCCTCTGCCACGGACAGCAGCAGGAGGATGGAACCGATGACCCAGTTAGCCTCACGCGGCTTGCGGAATGCGCCGGTGAAGAAGATGCGGAACATGTGCGCCATGATGGACACGGCGAACAGCAGAGCACCCCAGTGGTGAATCTGGCGAATGAACAGGCCACCGCGAACCTCGAAGGAGATCTGCAGGGCGGTCTCGTAGGCGCGAGACATCTCGACACCGTTGAGCGGCGCGTAGGCACCGTCGTAAATGACCTTCGACATCGACGGGTCGAAGAACAGAGTCAGGTAAACACCCGAGAAGAGCAGGACTACGAAGGAGTAGAGTGCAATCTCGCCCAGCAGGAAGGACCAGTGGGTAGGGAATACCTTATTGAGCTGCTTACGCATGCCGCCAGACAGGGTGTAGCGGTCATCCATATTCTTAGCAGCGGTTGCTAGTTTCGTTGGATTACTCATGACTGACGCTCCCAGAATGCCGGACCGACGGGCTCAATGAAGTTGCCCTCTGCGTACATGTAGCCTTCTTCGTCAACGCTGATCGGCAGCTCTGGAAGAGCGCGAGCAGCTGGACCGAAGACCGGCTTGCCGTAGTGCAGTGCATCGAACTGCGACTGGTGGCATGGGCAGAGAATACGGTTCGTCTGCTGTTCGTACAGAGAAGTCGGGCAACCGATGTGTGTACAAATCTTCGAGTAGGCGAAGTAGTCGCCGTAGTGGAAGTCTTCCTGACCCTTGCGCAGGATTGCCTTTTCAGCGTCCTGGGAACGCAGACGGATCAGCATGACCGAGTTGCGGGAGCCGTGAATCGAGTGCATGTGTGCCTCGTAGACATCAGCATCCTTGGAGTACTTGTCGCCGTCGTTGACGTCCTCCTCCGGAAGAGGGAAGACGGTCTCCATGGAACCTGCGGACAGGTCCTCTGGGCGGAGGCGAACCAGGCGGGAAACGCCCTTAGTGGTGTAGCCGTGTACGCCCTCTTCAGCGATAGCGCCGGTGTCGCGACCCAGGTAAACCTTGTGGCCCTTCTCGACGAGAGTCCAGCCAGTGGTCCACAGGGTGCCGTCACCAGTGACGTCAACGTCGTGGCGTGGCTTCCACGGGTTCTTAATCATGCCGCCAAGCGGAAGGATCATGCCGATACCAGCCAGGACGGCGCCGGTACCAAGGAGGCCCTTGATAGCGGAGCGACGACCCAGGGTGGAGGTCTGCCAAGAATCGTTCAGCAGGGCAACGATGGTCTTCTGGTCGACCTCTTCGGACGGACCATCGTGGCGGCGCTGAACCGAAATCTCTTCCGGAATGAAGCGCTTGGTGAACTTAACTGCACCAATACCCAGGGTGACGATGCAGCCACCGATGGTGATACCCAGCAGCGGGGTGTACATAGTGTACAGCCACAGACCCTCTTCGCCGTGCCCCTTGTAGTGCCACGGGTAGAACAGGTAGATGGCGATGAATGCCAGGCCAAGAATGACCGACAGTGCCAGCCAGATGGTGACACCACGAGCCGCGCGCTTTTCAGCCGGGTCGTTGGCAATCGGGAAGCGTTCCTTGCGGTAAGCAATGGTCACGTCATCGAGTTCAGCACCCAGACGAGCGAGATCCGCATTGCTCATCTTCGACAGCTCTTCGGAGCTGTACTTCTTGTTTTCGTTATTACTCATCGGCGGGATCCAATCCAAAGAGCGGCCGCTACGAGAGCGACAATGCCTACAATCCACATGACAAGGCCCTCAGCAACTGGGCCGATGCCACCAATGCCCCAACCACCCGGGGTCGGAGTTTCCTTGGCGTTCTTGATGTAGGCGATGATGTCCTTCTTCTCGTCAGCAGACAGCTGGCGGTCAGAGAACTTCGGCATATTCTGCGGGCCGGTCAGCATGGCCTGGTAGATTTCCTGCTCATTTGCAGGATCCAGGACCGGTGCGTACTTACCGCTGGACAGTGCGCCGCCACGACCGGTGAAGTTGTGGCAGGATGCACAGTTCAGGCGGAACAGCTCGGAACCGCGAGCAACGTCAGCCTTGTCAAGCTCACCGTTCGGGCCAGCGTTCTTACCGCGTAGCGACTCCATAGCGATGGAGCCGTCCTCGTCGCGGACGATGCCGGCGCCGCCGCCATTAGCCTGGACGTAGGCTGCGATAGCCAGCGTCTGCTCTTCGGAGTAACGCGGGGTCTTACGTGCTGCCTGAGCCTCGTTGCGGAGCATCGGCATACGACCGGAGTGAACCTGGAAGTAAACCGAGCCTTCGCCGACGCCGATCAGCGACTTGCCGCGGTCCTTAACGCCCTGAAGGTTGGCGCCGTGGCAAGTAATACAAGCAACGTCGTAAAGCTCCTTGCCCTGCTGAATCATTGCGGCTTCATCCTGCTGAGCAGTAGCCGTCTGTGCATCAGGGGTCAGAGCATTAGCGAGGAAGCCCGCGCCGGTGAGGGCGAGAGCCATAGCCATAATGCCGGAGGCAGTACGGCGCATCTTGCGGCGGCCCTTTGACTTCGGGGCCGCAGCCAAGGACGTGGTGTCCTTGGTTTCGGAGGTAGTGTTTTCCATCTTTTTCCCTTTAATACTGTTCGTGGAAAGTGGATGGGCTGTAGGCCGTACTAAACAAAGGACGGCCAATACGGCCTACTGGATGAAGTAGATGGTGATAAACAGGCCAATCCACACGACGTCGACGAAGTGCCAGTAGTACGAGACCACGATGGCAGCAGTGGCCTGTGCCGGGGTGAACTTCGCCTTGGAGGTACGGATAAGCACCACAACGAAAGCCAGCACACCCGCGAGGACGTGGGCTGCGTGGAATCCGGTGGTGATGAAGAAGACCGAACCGTAAATGGAGTTCTGAATGGTCAGACCGTGGCTAACCAGTGTGAAGTACTCGTAAGCCTGGCCGACGAGGAAGATTGCACCCAGGGCGGTGGACAGTGCGTACCACTTACGGAGTGCGAAAACGTCGCCACGCTCGGCCGCGAACACGCCCCACTGGGCAGTGAACGAAGACGACACTAGGATCACGGTGATCAATAGTGCGTACGGGACATTGAGGTGGCCGGTACCCCAATCCCACGAATCGCCCTGGCCGTTCGCGCGTGACACGAAGTACATCGCGAACAGACCGGCGAAGAACATTAATTCCTGAGACAGGAACACAATCGTGCCGACACTGACCATATTCGGTCGGTTCAGTGTCGCAGCACGACGTGGTGCTGTCATACCTTGATTTTCAACTGCGCTCGTCACAACTAACAGTATGTACTGTTCTTAAGGAGTAGTCACGTTGCAACCCCCGTTTTTGTATAAAAATTCCTAAAATCCCAGGTCGCGAGGAAAGGTTTCTGAGAATTTCACTAATTTTTCCCCCTGATGGGAACTTTCCGGTGTCTTTATCCGACGCGGGCGAATTCGAGGGTTTGGTTGTGCTGAGTTGCGCGGTGTCCATCCCCCCTGGACTGCCAGGTTCACCTCCGGTGAACCTGGGTTAGCGATACTGCGGCATCAGTTGTCGGTTAGTTTATCGCAGGTTCGGCTCTGTTTAATATCGTATTTTTCCAGTTGCCCCAATGGGGGTGAGATTTTCGGTGAACGCAAAAGGTGGACCTGGTGATGCGCTGGATATATGGGGGAGGTATCTTGTCTTATTACGTACATCACGGTGGGATTTTTTCAACAGCCCTGTGATGTGGTGCACCTGGTGGGCGGGATAGCCAGCAGTACCTAGGTGCAGTTGTATTAATAAAGTACGAATACAGACTTGACTATCTAGTGGAAGGGAGTGGCGATGAGCGAGATCGGCGATAAGAGGGCGTTCGAAAACTGGCGCCATGTTCTCTCCACGATTGGCGCTGGCCGCGAAGTTTCCGGTGAGGGCATTCGATTCGCCATGGATCAGATCATGTCCGGTGCTTCCGGAGACGTGCAGACCGCAACGTTTGCTTTCGGTCTCCTCGCCAAGGGGATTACGGCTGCCGAGCTCGATGCTGCGGCTGAGGGCATGCTTTCATTTGCCCGCCCAGTTCATGATCCACAGCTCGCCGGTGTTATTGAGCGCGGTGCAGTCGATATCGTCGGCACCGGTGGTGATGGCGCAAATACCGTCAACATCTCCACGATGTCCATGATTGTTATCGCGGCCAGCGGTGTGCCGGTGCTCAAGCACGGTAACCGCGCGGCTTCCTCGAAGTCGGGCGGAGCTGACATGCTGGAGGCCTTTGGCATCGACATTGAGAACGGTCTCGTTACTTCTCCGGAACATCCGGATTTCTACGTGCGCTTCCTCTTTGCCGCTCGCTTTCATCCGGCCATGCGCTTCGCTGGACCGGTGCGTAAGGAGCTAGCGGTTCCGACAGTCTTCAACCTGTTGGGGCCGCTGACGAATCCAGCACGCCCGCAGGCGAGCTTGATTGGCTGTGCCTTCGAAGATCAGATGGAGACGATGGCGGACACCTTCGCCCGCCGTGGTCAGCGCGCGCTGGTGGTTCGCGGAAGCGATGGCCTCGACGAGATTACCGTTACTGGCCCCACCAAGGTCTTTATTGTGGAAAACGGTGGAGTTGCCGAAGATGCCATCGATCCACATGACTATGGCATGGAGTACTCCGAAATTGACGCGCTGCGTGGCGGTGACCCTGCTTACAACGCTGATGTTGCACGTCGCATTTGGGCTGGCGAGCTCGAAGGCCCGATTCGCGATGCAGTCATCCTTAACTCCGCCGCCGCAATCGCCATTTCGCGTGGTCTGAGTGGCCGTCCGCTAAAGGAAGCTATGGCCGACTCCATTGAAGAGGTCAAGGAAACGCTCCAGTCGGGGCTGTGCTTGGACATCCTTACCGCGGCGATGAAGGGTTAAGGTTCGCGTCGCGCTTCACGACGTGCTTGCTGCGCGTCAATTGCCCACTGAAGGTATTTTCCTGCGCCCAGCCTAGGGTAGGAAAACTCGCCTCCGGTGGGCTTTATTCGTACCTCCGGGCGCTGCAGCCATTTCCAGATAATACTGAGTTCATCAATTGATGCTCCTTTATATAAGGAGTCATCTGGAGTGACTGTTTGGGCTGAACTCTCCATGAGGTCGATGATGTAGTTCATATCCGCGCCACGTGGTGCAGTGCTGGCGCCGGCCAACCTGCCATAGCGAATTTCCGCTAGGTGCCAGCCTCCATTGCCATCGGGGAAAGCGGCTTGCAGAGATGGGATGGCGGCAAGCATGCTCAGGCGCTGCTGCTTGTCCAAGCTGATAATGAACTCCGCAGTGCGGTCACGCTGCACTGCCGCGCGTTGGAAGCGGTGTGCTTCGGCAAGTGCTGATATCTCTGCAATCATGTCTGCGATCTCGTCTGCGCCGGTGGTAGAGATCTGGGTGGTTGTTATCGCAAAGTCGTCGTTAAGCGCAGAGAACCTGTCGCGGATGGCGGTAGCGGTGTCGCGCGTGCGGAAAGGACCTAGGCCGCGGGCGTCGGTGACTGTCCGGCTAATCTTGGCAGGCCGACCGGGGCTAGTGGGGACGATGTACCAGCCGCGGGTTGGTTCGGTGCGTTGTCGGTTGTAGGGCGGACGGAGTGCAGAGATCAGACGGGCCTCGCGGATTTCTGCAGCGAAGCCGTGCGGGCACTCGATGATCTCGACGCGTTCGGCTAGAGAGACCATTTCCGTAATCTTGCGACGAGAATCAGTGCCGTTGAAATACTGCAGAAGTCTACGTCGCAAATCGAGAGCTGTACCTATATATAAGGGGTCGTCATTTCTTGACCGGAAAACATAGACACCAGGGGTGTGCGGAGCTCCATCGGCAAGGTGCCGTTTAGCACGAACCTCTGGAGCGACGGTGGGCGAGTAGTGCACTAGCTCGGACGCTGTTTGTACTTCATCGCCAGCTAGTCTCTCCATGAGGTAGTGAAGGACGTCGACGGTTGCGATTGCGTCGTCAAGCGCCCGGTGGGTGGGGCGATTCGGAGAACCGACGTACCGTGCGAGCTGTGAGAGCTTGAAACTGCCAACTTGTGAGCGGTCGAGGACGCGACGCGCCAACGTGAGGGTGTCTACGACACTGGGGCTCGGCCAATCTAGGCCCAAATCTGTGCAAGCCTGGCGGAGGAATCCAATATCGAACTTGGCATTATGCGCAACCCAGACGCTTCCCCGGGCAAATTCGAGGAACTGAGTAATAACTGTGCCGAGCTGTGGGGCGGTTTCAACATCGGCGGTAGTGATGCCGGTCAGAGATGTGATGTGGTCGGGGATCTCCATACCGGGGTCGATGAAGCTGGAAAAGGTGCCAATTGTCTTACCGCCACGGGTTTTGATGGCCCCAATTTCAATGATGTGGTCGTTTTTGGCCTTCAATCCGGTCGTTTCCAGGTCTACGACGACAAAGGTGGTGTTGAAAAGAGAATCATCGACGGTGCCTTCGAGAGGGAAGTGCTGTTGTCCTGAATCCACGTCAATAATCCTATGCTGAGCGCTCCTAGTGGTGTTAAAACTGTGAAACTTGAGCAAATTGAGCTGTTGCAAGCTGGAGTGTGACATAAAACACGTTTTGAGCCCGCGATAAAAATGTGTCGACTTTAAGGCGTTAAGTGTAAAGTTCTCGGCGGACTTCAAAATGCCAGGTAGTGACGTGTTTATCAAATTGTTACTATTCCGCTATAGGGGGAGTGTCTAGTTGTAACAGCTTGGTAACGGTTTAGTTCTATCGATGGTAACAACCGGGCCTCGAGCGGTTTTCTGGACAAACGGCTAGACAAAACTTGATGCCATTTCGTAACCTTATCGAGACATTGAAACGGGGCCACTGAGTTGGTGCCGGTCATTGATAAGAAAACACAGAGCCTTATCGAAGGTCCTGAGGGTCTAAGTAGTGAGAGCCTCAGGAGATTCGAGCCGGGGACCCACCTCGAACCATGGGGTGAATCCCAAAGGGAAATCCCGGAGGGTAGGAAGTCTTCCATTCTTCCGAACCCGTCAGCTAACCCGGTCGGCTAAACAGGAAGATTTTGGAGTTTCAAAACAATGGGCAAGCACCACCGCCGTTCTAACTTTGCACGCAACGCAGTCGCATTTGGCGCAACTGTCGCCGGCGTTACCGCTCTCGCAGTTCCGACCGCTAACGCTAACCCGCTGAACGACATCCAGGGCGCACTGAACGGCTTCGATACCCCGCAGGTTGCAGGTATGCAGGATGTTGTTGGCAAGTTCAACGACATCGCAGGTGAGGTTACCTCCGGCAGCGTTGCAAACGTCGCAGCACCGTCCACTGGTTCGGCTATCGTCTCCGCTGCACGTTCCAAGATCGGTTCCCCGTACGTGTGGGGCGCTACCGGTCCGAACTCTTTCGACTGCTCCGGTCTGACCTCCTGGGCATACCAGCAGGTCGGTAAGTCGATCCCACGTACCTCCCAGGCGCAGGCTTCCCAGGGTACCGCGGTCTCCAGCCCGGCACTGGGTGACATCGTTTCCTTCTACTCTGGCGCTACCCACGTCGGCATCTTCTCCGGCAACGGCAACGTGATTCACGCTCCGCAGTCCGGCGATGTCGTCAAGGAAGCTCCGATGAACTACATGCCGGTTCACAACTTCGTCCGCTTCTAATCTGTTTGAACGGATGACAACCTGCGGGGCCTTGATGCCCCGCAGAGCCTTGGCTCTCTTTTGAGTGAGGGGGCACTGAGGCGAGCGCCCGGGTGCTGACGCTATGCGCGTCGTAAAGCACTATAGGGGTGCTCGCCTCATTTTTGTTTTTCTACTGCGGTTAGGGTTAAGTAGCAAAAAGTGTGTCCGCTCGGCGTGTTGCGGGGCGGGCACACCGTTTGTTACTTCATGGGGCCTTT
>NZ_JASPJI010000031.1:0-18301 GCF_030232285.1 Corynebacterium sp. MSK047
GCTATTCTTTGGTGATTTGTGGTGTGTGGTCTGGGGTTATGGTGGCATGCGGACACACTTTTCTTTACTTAACCCTCGCAGGTGCTCGCTGAATTCCATGGAAGCTGAGACATGAAGTCTCATAGCGACTACCGTTTTCCTACAAAACGTTTGTGTGTAAACAAACCTATGGTTTTCAAATATAGGTTTGTGCTGGAGCGGTAGGAGGGTGCCGTAAACATGGGTTACGTGAAGAAGGCCAGGTTTGCTGGGATTTTGAGTGTCGGCCTCTTTGTTGCTGGTGGTACAGGCGTCGCCATGGCTCAAAATGGACTGTCCGCTAACCTTGCTCTGTCTGGCACCGTGATGACACTGACCGTGGACGAATTGGTAGGAGACTCCTCAAGCCTTTTCGTTGGCGCTGAGAAGGCAGGGGAGTCGGAAAAAGGTGTGTCCAAGCTGCGCTTTGGTAAGGCATCCGGCACCGATGTGTGCCTTTCTGCACCAATAAAGAACATACCTGGCGTAGGTGAAGCCACATTCAAATTGCTTGTTCCCGGGAAGAGCTTGTCTGCGGATAATCTACTCGTAGGTGCAAAGGATATTAATGGGGCCATAACCATGAGCCATCCGCAGATCGGCATTGATGCAAGCCAAGCTGACAGTAGAGCCGGTCGGGGGACTTGGGGGTTGGTAGCTACGCAGATGATCGTTCGCAATCAGCGCTTGCAAGTCACTTCGTTAGCTGCAGACTCGCTTACCATTTCGGGAGCCAAGGTCACTGTGGAATCGGGTGAAGGTCATGGATGCTAAATCATCCGCTGGGCCACAGAATAAGGCGTCGTTAAGCGTTCGGTTTAACAATTGGCGCAGAATGAGACCCTTCGGAGCAGGGCTATGCATGATTATCAGTGGGCTGGTTATGCTAACTCCTGCGTATCTGACCATTGATGTGCAGGGCATCCTCATAAGTATTTCCACACTCTCGGGTGTGTCGACACTTTTGATCGGGCTATTGCTCATCGCTGCCGGCGTTTTAACCTGGACGGGCGGAAGCTCCAGGATTCTGACGGGCACCACTGCTCTTGTACTGTCCATTGTCGCTCTTCCGACATCGAATTTTGGTGGATTTGTACTCGGCACAGTTCTGGGGCTGATTGGGGGAGCTTTAGCTCTGTCATGGTACCCGGATTATGAGATGGAAACTGGCGACGAGGGGGACCAGAAAGACGTAGAAACTCCTAGTAGGCCGAAGGGGAAGCAGTTTCTCGTAAGCACTATTTTGGCTGTGGGAGGCGTTCTTATGGGCATGTTAGCTCCAGCTCCGCACGCTTCTGCAGCTCCTGGCTTCGCGCCACTACCGATTCCCGGGATTGCCAACTTTAATCAGCTGCCAACTCTGCCTGAAATACAGCTGCCTCCAGGGAACTCGATTACAGATTCGCCATTACCAAGCGGTGTCTCGAATTCTCTAGTCGACGAAGCGGATGGAATTTCCCTGCGGGAAGCTCCGACGCCACAACCCGGTGAACTAGGGCTTTCGGATACCCTCGAGATGATTACAGCCGATTCTGTTCGACTTATCGGAAACGTTCACTTTTCGCTTGTCGACCTGACTATGCCGGCAGGTGATAGCGTGCAGGCAATTAGATTGGACGCGAATCGAGTGGAATTGAATAATCTGGGGTTGAGCATCCCCGGCGGCGGTGTGCAATTAGCGACGGGTCCCGGGAGCGCCTCAATCTTGGATGGCAACTTCCATATCATTGTGCGGAAAATGACTGTAAGTCCTGAGGTGGCTGGATTGAAAGGCCCGTCCATTTCCCTCGATTACCAGAGTCTCCAGGACAAAGATGTGCGTTCGGTTATGAGTGAGGCTCTTGGGCTACCCGACTGGGCTACTAGTCAATTAGTGCTACATGACGTGATCTTAGAGACATACGTTGTTCGTTCCGACGCGCTCGAGCTACCGTCGACAACCCAGATTTCAAACTCGTAATCACAATCTAGCCGGCTTGTGCCATACGCCGGTCAGATTGCAGCACTCGCTTGAGCTCGGTGATGAAGACATCGTCGGATGTAGCTTCGTATTCGCACACCACTGCCTCAAGTAGTCCCGCAAGCCGTTTCGTGATGAGGTCTGCCGATTCCGTAGTTTTCTTGTCGTTGGCTCGCTGTTGTAGCCAATCACGTACCTCGTACTCGGCAGCTGCTATCCATGCTCTAAGGGCCCGACGACCCAACGGAGTTTCTTCGATGGGATAGATACGCCGAGAGATTTCGGCAGCCACGGCATCGCGCATCCCCTCTGCAATTGAGCCCTGGCCCTGATTGTCCAATAGCAAAATGACATCAGAGCGAAACATATCAGCGATGCGCAGAAACTCCCTGATGCCAGCGATCAGCTCCAGCCACTGATTGTCGAATCCGAAACCTGAAAACATTCGAGTTTGGAATGCTGTAGCAATCCGACCAATAATGCAGGCGCGGAGATCCTCGAGCCCTCGAAATATTCGATAGAAGGTCGCGCGGGAAACTCCGGCTTTTCCAATCACGTCGTCAACTGTGAAATCCGTCGGTTGGCCGGAGACATAAAGATCAGCAGCGGCGTCGAGAATTTCTTCGCGTCGCTGCTGCGCTGATAAACGACGGCGTGGAGGACTACCACCGCCGTCGTCTTCCTGAAATGAATTAATAGAGTCTCGTCTGCGCTTACCCATCACAGAGCCAAGGATAACGGCGCGTGTGAGAAATGGTCCGTAATTCCCGCTACTTGTCGTTCCAATGCTTGCCAACGGTAGCTAGAGTGCCTCGAGGATTTGGCTTTTCTCCAATAGAGACAGCGCCGATGACAATGCCATCCCGAACCACCGCTGATTCGAATGTCCCGGATAGTGGTGAGGTGGCCACGTGTTCTACGCCGGAGGATACGTCTCCGACGGTGGTGACGCGGAGACCTGCTTGCATGCTCCAGCGGCGGGAAACAGGGAGCTCGAAGGAGGGGGAATTCTTCATTTCTCCAGCATCCACGAGGATGCCCGTAGCACTACGTATGCCCGACGCGCGGGCAGATGCTAGATCCTCGTCCCGACGATGGTCATTGCCGATACGTAAAGTAGTGCAGTCGCCTGCCGCATATATCCCAGGTCTGGATGTACGGCCGAGAGCATCGACGACGATTCCATCCATTACTTCGATACCGAGGCTGTTCGCCAATTCGGTATTAGGAGTAATGCCGATGGATACTACGACGGTATCGGTGCTAGCCAATGCGGCGGAGGTTCCCAAAGCAAAGTGAGTGCCACGGCTTTCGTGGATGTGGCGGAGCCACTTTGCGGCTTGACCGGGTAAGAATCGTTGCATTACCTCTGGTGCTATATCGTGGACTACTACCTCGTGGCCGAGGGTCGTCAATGCGCTAGCCGTCTCCATGCCGAGTACCCCTGCGCCGAGGACGTGGACTGTGCGCGCGCCACCGGAAAGATGCTCTCGTAGACGTTGCGAATCTCTATATGTGCGAAGCACGAATCCATTCTCGAACGCTGGGAGTGACTTAGGCGTGCCGCCGGTTGCGAGGACTGTAGGTCCTTCTATGTGCTGGCCATCATTGAAACGAATGAGCCTGCCGTCCTTGACTTTGATCGTCTCACCTTGGTGTAAGGTAACTGACTCAGGTAGTGCGCCTAGCGCAAAATCAACAGGTGTGGCCTCACTGGTCAGAAACGCCTTAGAAACCTGTACTCGGTTGTAAGGGGTCTGTGGCTCTTGGCCATAGAGGTCAACTGACCACCCAGCTCGTCCGAGTTGGCGAGCTGCTGCCCAACCAGCAGGGCCCGCCCCAATTACGTTTGCGTGATTCAAGGGGAAACCTCAACCATTTCGAAGTCAGACTTCGAAGCCCCACAGTCGGGACAGGACCAGTCGTCAGGAATATCCTCCCAGCGAGTGCCAGGAGCAATTCCTTCCTCTGGCCAGCCTTCAGCTTCGTTGTAGATGAAGCCGCACTGGAGACATTCGTAGGTTTTGTATGGCATTGTGAACCTTTCGGATAGCGAAGTGGACTGGGGGAGAGATAGCGGGCAAATTCGCGCGGTACAAACGCTTAGTGTGGCCGCTGAACCTCCCTGTTATGCCTGGTGTCGTGCGGCAATAGCCTTCTCTAACTTTGGTAGTTTGGACGGCATGACGTTGATTCGTTCGACATCTCCTTCCGAAAGGTCAATTACACGGTTGTCCATGATCGCTCGCCACAGCGGTGGAAGCATTGCGACCGCGATCATGGCGGCATAACCCGAGGGAAGATTGCCCGCCTCGTCGAATGAGCGAAGGATCTGGTACCTACGAGTCGGATTAGCATGGTGGTCCGAATGGCGCTGCAGATGGTACAAGAAAACATTTGTCACGATGTGATCAGCGTTCCATGAATGGCGAGGTTGGCACCGTTCGTAGCGACCATTCGGTAGCTTCTTTCGGCGTAGGCCGTAATGCTCGATGTAATTGACCGTCTCCAGGTAAAGAATGCCAATGAGCGCCTGCATAATCAGGTACGGGGTAATTTGCACTCCGAATACTGCGATAAGTGTTCCGAACAAAACGATTGTGATGGCCCAGGCATTGAGAACGTCATTATCTGGGTTCCAGAAGCTGCGCTTTTGCCTTTCAGCGCGCTTTTTCTCAAGTGCGATGGAGTGAAGAAGGCTGCCCCAGCCACTTCGGAGCACGAAGGTGTAAACGGTTTCGCCCCAACGTGCTGACGCGGGATCTTCTGGGGTCGCGACGCGAACGTGGTGCCCACGGTTGTGCTCTACATAGAAGTGACCGTAAGCCGCGGGTGCCAGGGTAATTTTCGACAACCAGCGCTCGAGCTTGTCTTTCTTGTGTCCAAGCTCATGGGCTGTATTGATGCCAATGCCCGAAGCGACTCCGGCGGTGAGTGCCAATCCTATGCAGTCCCACACGGAAAGGTCTCCGCGGCCCCATAGATACGCTGCCGCAATGAGAGAGCCATATTGTAGAGGGACGTAAGCGTAGAGCACCCACTGGTAGTACTTGTCCGCCTCAAGTCGAGCCATGATTTCGTCAGGTGGATTGGAGCCATCGTTGCCGACAAAGTAGTCAAATAGCGGAATGATGATGAACACCACAATAGGGCCGCCCCACCAAACCCAGTCAGCGCCAAGCCCGGTGAACCAGATACTGAGAATCGAGTGGATGCCCCATGCAATAAGTACCGCTGCAGCAGGAATCAACCCCAGAAACCAAAGATAGCGTTTCGGGTCTTTCCATGAGTATGGACTTACCTGGGAATTGAGCTGGGGGTCGGCTGCCACTCGGCGCAACCCCATGGCCTCAGTTCGCGACCGTCGGCGGGACGCATCGATGTGTGAAGTCAATGTTCTGCTCCTGTCTATGTGGAGACACCGCGCAGGCAAAGTGAACCAACCACGGCGATAGAGGGCTATGAGACGCAATGTCTCATAAGGGGATTTTCTATGACAGGGGTCAAATTGTCAATAGGTTTTGACAACAAAAGTTGAAAATCATGGCCTCACCGGGAACTTTCATCCTCGATGCTACGACTAGTAATTGAACCACTTCGATGCTTCATCCCTCCCTATGGGTTTTATTGGCGTAAGCTTAGGAGTGGTTTGTAATGAACTGGATTCTGACCATGAGATAAATGGGGAGCGGTAGATTCTGTGAATTCTTCACGCAGTCGTTGGGGAAGGTCGAGCGCTGTTAAATCGAGTGTCGCCACGCTTGCCGTATCTGTAGCTATCTCGATTTTTGCCGCTTCACCTGCGGTAGCTCACGACGCGGTGATGTCATCAACGCCAGGCGACAAGCAGGTTCTCGATGAATTTCCGCACCACGTTTCTCTCAAGTTCTCCGGCAACCCCAAGAACAATTTCAACACCGTTGCAATTAGTGATGCGGATGCCAAGGAAGTCCTGTACTCCCACGAGCCAGAGGTAGTGGGTAATGAGGTCTCTTTGGATATCCCTGAGGATATTAATCCAGGCCCTGGTAACTACATCATTGGTTTCCAGATCACGTCCTCGGATGGCCACTCCACTCGGGGTAAGACCTCTTTCTCAGTGGCTGATCCGGATGCTGCTGGCGCAGCCGAAGCCGGGGCAGAATCTCGTCAGACCGGTGCGCACGCCGAGGAAACGAAGTCAATACCGCTATGGGCTTATGGCCTCGGTGGTGGACTCATCGTCATCATCGCCGCTGTCGTCATCGTTATTAATCGAAAGGCAAAATAGACACATGAAGCTCAATCGCACTGCAACTGCACTGATCGCTGGTTCCGCAGCCCTGACCCTTGCTCTGGCAGGTTGCTCGTCCGACGATAACACTGCTGCTGAGGTGACTGAGTCCGCAACCTCCGCTGCGACCGAGGCTACTTCTGAGATGGAGAAGAGTGATGCTGCTGTGCAGCTGGCCGATGCCTACATCAAGGAAAAGCCGGCTGACAAGGGCATGACCGCCATCTTCGGTACGCTGACCAACAACACCGATAAGGACATCAAGGTTTCCTCCTTCAAGCTTGAGGGGCTGAAGGAAGGCACGAAGTTCGAGCAGCACGATACCAAGGACGGCAAGATGTTCGAGGTGCCGGAAGGTTTGACGATTCCTGCTAATGGCGAACTCGTTCTCGAACCGGGTAGCACTCACTTCATGATCATGAACAATGATGAAGCTATGGATGTGGGAGCTGAGTACAAGCTCGTCATTGAGCTTTCCGACGGCTCTAGCATTACCCAGGACGTTGAGGTTCGTGTCCAGCCAGCAGGTGAAGAGGACTACGGTAATGACGGTGACCTGAACAACCCAGAGCACATGGGTGGCGGTGAGATGGATCACTCGGGCCACTAACTTTTGTGACAAGTTGATCAAGCAATCGTTCGTCGTAAAGCGGGCGTGAGCTCAGGTACGTCGAGGAATTGACTAGCTGAATCTAATGGTGGCAGAAGCGCTGGAGTTGGCAGGTTATTGCAGCATATGCAACGAACTCCGGCGCTTTTCTTTTTCCGAAAAAGGTTTTCGATACGGTCGAATTGGATAGGCCAGTGGTTGCGTTGAAGCTATTGAAAAGTTGGCGGATTCCCAGCCATCTCATGTGCTCCAGTTCGAAGTAATCAGAAAGGTAAGAGTGCACAACATGTCCGAAGGCTTTTCCAGAAGACGTTTTCTTGGCGGGCTCGGCACCGCCGCAGGAGCCTCAGCGCTCGCCCTGGGGGCGCCGGAAGCCCAGGCGATTGGGTTGGAACGTCCACAGGAAGAGCCGCCGAAACCGCCTTTGCAGACAGCAACCGTACCTTTTGATGGCGCTCACCAGGCGGGGATTGCGACGCCCGCACAGGCGAATCTATGGCTAATAGCCTTCAACGTGAAGAAGGGGGTAGATCGCAATCGCCTTCAAAACCTCATGCGTGCCTGGACGGATGATGCCCGCCGAATGACAGCCGGCAAGGCTACTCGAACGGATTTGGAACCCGAGCTCATGGGGAGTCCGGCCAATCTGACTATCACAGTTGGATATGGGGAAAACTTCTTCACAATCATCGATAGGGAAGACCAGAAGCCGGAGTGGCTGGGGGATCTGCCAAAATACGTTAACGATGAGCTTCGCCCGGAGTGGAACGGCGGAGACCTGTGCCTGCAGATTTGTGCGGACGACCCGGTAATGGTCTCTCATGCGGCACGAATGATGATCCGAAATGCGGGTTCCTATTTGGATGTCCACTGGGTGCAAGCTGGTTTCCAGCACGCCAATGGTTCTAGGCAGGAAGGCGAAACCCCGCGTAATCTCTTCGGTCAGAAGGACGGTACGGTCAACCCGCGCACTCGTGAAGAATTCGACAAGCAAGTGTGGATTGATAGTGGCCCGGACTGGTTGCGGGGCGGTACAGCGATGGTTGTCCGCCGTATTGAAATGGATATTCCAGGCTGGGATGTCTTGGACCGCGAAAGCCGCACTGTTATTACCGGCCGAGATATCGGCACCGGTGCGCCAATTGGCGGTAAGGACGAGTTTGAGACCGTCGACCTGGCGAAGACTGATGAATATGGTCTGCCTCTGACGGATCCGAACAGCCATGTTGCACTGTCAATGCCTCCGAAGGAGAAACCTAATCAAAGGATTCTGCGACGGGTCTACAACTATGACCTGCCACCGGAACCGAATGGTCGATTCGAGACCAACACCGGCCTGGTATTCATTTGTTTCCAGAAGGACCCGTTGGAGCAGTTCAATCCGATTCAGGAGCGGCTGTCCAAGAACGACCGTCTCAATCAGTGGATTTTCCACATTGGATCCGCCGTGTTTGTTATGCCACGAGGAACTTCTGAGGAGGAGTACTGGGCCCAGGACCTTTTCGAGGCCTGAGTTTTGACCGTGCGGTAAAGTGTGTGAACGACTGACGAAGGTCACCAGGTATGTGATTTTCGAAGACACTTTGAAAAGGAGTACACGCACGCCGTGTCAGAAGAATTTGCAACCCCAGCACCGTTTTCCGTGCCCGCAGGAGTTTCTGCGGGCGAGGCGATGAGAGACCTGGGTTTCCCGAACAAGGGCGTTGACGCCATCGTTTGTGTCCGCGACCCTGAAGGCAATTTGAAGGATCTGTCCTTTAAGCCAGAAGTGGAAACCGTCTTCGAGCCCGTTCCGGCGAATACTCCGGACGGTCGCGATGTCATCCGCCACTCTGCGACTCACGTGATGGCTCAGGCCGTGCAGTTGGAGTTCCCTGGGACGAAGCTGGGCATTGGCCCTGCCATCGACAATGGTTTCTACTACGACTTCCGTGTCGATGAGCCTTTCTCGCCGGAGGATCTCAAGCGCATCGAAAAGCGTATGAAGAAGATCATCAAGTCTGGTCAGCGATTCGAGCGCTTCGCGTTCGAGTCTGCCGATCAGGCGCAGGAAGCGCTTGCCGACGAGCCGTATAAGCTCGAGCTGATTGTTGAAAAGTCGGCCGGCAAGGTGTCCGAAGATGATGAGGCCAATGTCGACGTCGGTGGTGCAGGCACGACCTTGACCGGCTACCGCAACGTCAATCCGCGTACCGGTGAGACCGAGTGGTTTGATCTTTGCCGCGGCCCGCACGTGCCGACCACTCGCTACATCCCTGCTTTTAAGATCACGCGCTCTTCCGCTGCGTATTGGCGTGGTGACCAGTCTCGCGATAACTTGCAGCGTGTTTACGGCACTGCGTGGGAGTCCAAGGAAGCGCTAGATGAGTACCTTGACCGCATGCTCGAGGCTGAAAAGCGCGATCATCGCCGTTTGGGCTCCGAGCTGGATCTGTTCAGCTTCCCAGATGAGATTGGTTCCGGTTTCCCGGTGTTCCATGTCAAGGGTGGCATCATCCGCAACGAGATGGAGCAGCACTCCCGTCGCCGTCATATCGAAGCGGGCTATGACTTTGTGAACACCCCGCACGTAACTAAGGGCGACTTGTTCAAGAAGTCCGGTCACCTGGACTTCTACGCGGATGGAATGTTCCCGCCGATGCAGCTCGACGGCGAATATGACGAACATGGCAACTGCACCAAAGCTCCGCAGGACTACTACGTCAAGCCGATGAACTGCCCGATGCACAACCTCATTTTCGCATCGCGTGGTCGCAGCTACCGTGAACTTCCGATTCGTATGTTCGAGTTCGGCACCGTCTACCGCTACGAGAAATCAGGTGTTGTCCACGGACTCACCCGAGCCCGTGGCTTTACGCAGGACGACGCCCACATCTACTGCACCGAGGATCAGCTGGAAGAAGAGCTCACTAATGTCCTCGACTTCATCATTTCGCTTCTTCGTGACTACGGCCTGGATGACTTCTACCTGGAGCTGTCTACGAAGGACGAAAAGAAGTTCGTCGGCTTGGATGAAATTTGGGAGAAGTCCACAGCTATTCTCCAGCGCGTTGCCGATGCTTCTGGCCTCGAGCTCGTTCCTGATCCGGGCGGAGCCGCTTTCTATGGTCCGAAGATTTCCGTCCAAGCCCGCGATGCCATCGGCCGTACTTGGCAGATGTCGACGGTACAGCTCGACTTCAACCTGCCGGAGCGCTTCGAGCTCGAGTACACCGCACCTGACGGAACCAAGAAGCGCCCGATTATGATTCACCGTGCGCTTTTCGGCTCCATCGAACGTTTCTTTGGCGTCCTATTGGAGCACTACGCAGGTGCTTTCCCGGCTTGGCTGGCTCCGGAACAGGTTGTTGGTATTCCGGTTGCGGATGACTGTATCCCACACCTGGAGGACTTTGCTGCACAGCTGAAGTCTCGTGGCATCCGCGTCCACGTGGATACGTCCGATGACCGCATGCAGAAGAAGATTCGCAACCACACCCAGGCCAAGGTTCCGTTCATGATTCTGGCTGGTGCCCGCGACATTGAGGCAGGTGCCGTCAGCTTCCGGTTCCTCGATGGCACCCAGATTAACGGGGTGGCAGTTGAGAAGGCTGTGGACATCATCTGTGATTGGGTTGCTTCGCGGAATAACGAACAGCCGAACAAGGAGAATGTCTCTGCTCTCTAGAGGTCGTTAACGCTCTCTAATTCGACCGCGTTGTTTTAACTGGTGAACCACGCGTGGTAATCCAAAGAAGTTAACCGCGAGGTCGTAAACTACAGCAGAGAAATATATGTGGTCGGGGCTCGAATGGGTCCCGGCCACGCAACGAAGGGGATGGCAGTGAATCAGTCGGGAAGTGAAGAGTTGCCTCCGCAGCAGCAGGGCAATGCCGGCCAGCAGGAATCGTCTGATGGCGTATACGTCGACAGCGGTTATGGCGAACCGGATCGGCTCACGCGCTTATGGGCACCGTACCGGCTGGACTACATCGTCAAGCGTGGTGTGCATAACTCCCAGCCATCCCGTAATCCCTTCGTTGATTTGCCGAAGCAAAGCGATGAGGAAGCACTCATCATCGCTCGCGGCGAGTGGGTGTACGCCGTTTTGAATCTGTTCCCGTACAACCCAGGGCACCTGATGGTGGTTCCATATCGCGAAGTCGCCAACCTTGAGGACTTGACTGACGAAGAAACGGCCGAGATGATGCGATTTGCCAAGCATGCGGTTCGTACTCTCAAATCGGTTTCGCGCCCGCACGCCGTCAATGTAGGTTTCAACTTGGGCAAGGCCTCCGGCGGTTCGGTCGCTGATCACCTGCATATGCACGTCGTACCGCGCTGGTCGGGTGACAGCAATTTTATGACCGTGATCGATGGCACCAAGGTGTTACCGCAGGCTCTTCGTCAGACTCGCGAATTGCTTGCCGACGGCTGGCGTGCCCTCAATCAGGAGGATGGGGCGGCATGCTAAGCGTCCGTGGCAGGGCTCCAATCCGCCCAGTAGTTGAACCGATAGCCGCTGCGCTTTTGCGGGTTGGCATTAGCCCGAACACGGTCACCCTGGTGGGAACTGCAGTTTCCGTTTTGCTTGCGGTAATCCTGATTCCTACCAACCATCTTTTCGCAGCTGCGGTGTCAATCGCTATTTTCACAGCTTTTGACCTGCTCGATGGCACGATGGCCAGACTTCGAGGGCAGGGAACAAAATACGGAGCAACGCTGGATGCTTCCTGTGACCGCATTACGGACGCTGCACTGTTTGGGGCGATAGCGTATTGGGTGGTGTATCACCATGACGCGGAATCAGTGCTGCTTATTCTGACATTGATCACTATGGGATCGTCCCAGGTCATTTCCTACGTTAAGGCTCGGGCAGAAGCCAGCGGCCTCAAGGTCAACGGTGGACTCGTCGAACGTGCGGAGCGCCTGATTATCGGTCTAATCGGCATCGGGCTCCAGGGGCTTGGCGTGGATTATGCCCTCTACGTCGCAATGTGGCTCCTGGCGATTGGGTCGGTATTCACAGTCGTCCAGCGCTTGTACATGGTGGCTAAGCAGCCAGGGGCGTTGGATCCGATCGCCCCGCCAGAAGGCGCAGCTGATAGTTCATCTATCACCCCTGACTCTGCTACGAAGTCCACGGGTCCGGCTGATTCCAACAACTAAAGGAGGATACGATGACTAGTTTCTTCCTGCCTCGCTCGAAAGATGATTTCGTTGCGCTCGGCTATATGGCCGGGTGGAAGATTTTTGGTCTGCTGCCGGAACGAGTGGCCTACCGTATCGGCAACATAGCCGCCGATCGGGTAGCAGCAAATCCCGAGTCTACCCGCCAGCTTCGCAAGAACCTGGCTCGCGTTATGGGCTGTCCGCCTGAGGAAGTGCCGCAAGGGCTGATTCGGGCTTCCATGCGTTCCTATCTACGCTATTGGGTGGAGGCATTCCGGTTGCCCTCCATCGCGTCGCCAGAGTTGGCAGACACGGTCGAATCCACCAGCGATGGACTCGAACGAGTTGCTGAGGCCCTCGAGGCAGGAGATTCCATCGTCATCCCACTGCCGCATTCTGGTAACTGGGATATGGCAGGTATGTGGCTCGTTTCCCGCCATGGCCGGTTCAGTACCGTGGCGGAACGGCTGAAGCCAGAGGTGCTTTACGACGCTTTCGTGGAGTACCGCGAATCCCTCGGATTCCACATTCTCCCGCTTACCGGTGGCAAACCCGCAATGCCGGAACTGCAGAAGCGATTGGAAGACGGTGGCGTTGTGTGCCTGCTGTCTGATCGTGACTTCGGCGGCCACGGGGTCCCGGTCACTTTTTTCGGTGAGCAGACGACAATGCCGGTCGGCGCAGCAAAGCTGGCACTGGACACGGGCGCTCGGCTTATGCCCGCGGGGCTGTCTTACACGCGCGATGGTTGGCGTTTTGTAGCACATCCATTTGTGCCGACCGAGGGGCGCGAGCTGGCCGATATCGTCCAGGACATCGCTACTGTTTTTGAATTTGATATTGCTCAGCATCCAGCGGATTGGCACATGATGCAGCCACTGTGGCCAGCGGATAAGAAGAGGTCAAAGTAGCCGTGCGAATCGGAATGGTGTGCCCGTACTCGTTCGATGTCCCAGGTGGGGTTCAAGCTCACGCGATTGACTTGTGCGAGGAGTTCATCCGTCGCGGCCACGAGGTCAGCCTTATCGGCCCGGCGAGCGCGCAGGCGGACGTTCCGGATTTCGTTGTTCGAGGTGGTGCCGCCATCCCGATTCCGTATAACGGCTCGGTCGCTCGGCTGTCTTTTGGCCCCCGCACGAGCCGTCGAGTCCGCACATGGATTGAGGAAGGTAGCTTTGACATTCTTCATATTCATGAGCCGAATTCGCCCAGTTTTTCAATGTTGTCGTTAGTAAACTCGGTCGGGCCAATTGTCGCGACCTATCACTCTGCGGCGACGGACTCCCTGGCATTGAAGCTGGCCACGCCATTTTTGCGGAAGTACCTTGAACGCATTCGGGGAGGTATCGCTGTCTCGGAAGTGGCACGTCGCTGGCAGGTTGAGCAACTTGGCGGTGACCCGGTACTCATTCCCAATGGTGTCCGTGTTGGAGATTTCGAGTCCTGCCCGGCCGCCTCTTCGCTGCCCGAGATCCCGCCGCGGCGTGAGGGGTTCTATCGGCTTGTGTTCCTCGGACGCTTCGACGAATCCCGCAAGGGCTTTGACGTTCTGCTCGACGCGTTGCCAGCAATACGTGCGGAGATTCCACAGCTTGAGGTCTGTGTTGTTGGTGATGGTGATGTCGCGGCAGCTCGTCGTAAAGCGGGCAAAAACGCAGATGTCCTGCATTTCGTCGGCAGACTGTCGGAGGATGCTAAGGCGTCAATCCTCGCCGATGCGGATGCGTACATTGCCCCGCAGCGTGGTGGGGAGAGTTTCGGCATCGTGCTGGTAGAGGCGATGGCGGCGGGTGCGCCGGTGATCTCCAGCGACATCGATGCGTTCAAACTCGTGCTTGACGACGGCTATTACGGGCTTCACTTTGAAAACGGTAACTCCGCAGACCTTGCGGATGCAGTCGTACGCCTTTTGACGCAGCCAAAGTTGGGGGAGGAGCTTCGCGCACTCGGGCATAAACGGGCTTGGGAGTATGACTGGTCGCAGGTCGCCGACGGCGTTCTGCGTGTGTACGATACGGTGCGCATGGATGGCGAAAAAGTCGTCATTGCGCCATAGAGATTTCCGTCGTGGCAGCTGATTAAACGCAGCGGAGTGAAAGTGGGTTTTCGGTGGACGTAACCGTTCCAATCTGGGTCGTTGTCCTAGTCATTGCGCTGATTGTCGTACTCGTTAGCGGTTTGGTGGCTTCATCGACAGCGACGCGTTTGAACCGTATGCACATTCGCACGGACTTGGCGCGTTCTTCACTGGAAGCGGCGTTGGGGCGAAGGGCTGCAGTCGCTCGAGCCGCCTACCCGGAGCTCGCCGGCGTAGTGACGAAGGTGGAAGCCACACCACTTAGAGCCAACAACACTGGGCAGCGTGCAGACGTGGAAAACGAACTGACTAGGAAAATTGTGGCGCTCTATGAGGAACAGCCCGTGGACCGGACGATGGCAATTGAGCTTTCTGATGCCCACACGCGGCTCGAGCTCGCCCGCCGTTTCTACAATGATGCGGTGACAGATACGAAAGCACTGCGAGCCAGGCCGCTAGTGCGCGCGCTGCGGCTGGCGGGCACTGCACCTGAACCGGAATATTTCGATGTTGCAGATGGACTGACAACGGCTTAATTGTGGGAAAACCCGCTGTTGTGCTGGAAGTTCACCGTGTTTTCTGACTCAATGAACAGCACTGTCTAGTTCAGGCGTTATAGTGTTAAACGACTACAAACAGTCACATTCACCAGTTTTATTAGGGAAGTAGGGTTCGTTGAGCACGGTTGAGAACAACTCCGGGCAGGGCACCGCACGCGTGAAGCGCGGTTTCGCTGAGATGATGAAGGGCGGCGTCATTATGGACGTCGTTACGCCGGAGCAGGCCAAGATCGCTGAAGATGCCGGCGCAACTGCCGTGATGGCGCTGGAGCGTGTCCCCGCCGATATTCGCGCAGAGGGTGGCGTGTCGCGTATGTCCGACCCGGACATGATCGAGGGCATTATCAATGCCGTCTCCATCCCGGTTATGGCCAAGGCCCGCATCGGCCACTTTGTTGAGGCACAGGTTCTGCAGTCCCTCGGTGTTGACTTCATTGACGAGTCCGAGGTTCTGACCCCGGCCGACTACTCGAACCACATCGACAAGTTTGACTTCACCGTGCCGTTCGTCTGTGGCGCGACCAACCTGGGTGAAGCTCTGCGCCGCATCAACGAGGGCGCTGCCATGATTCGCTCCAAGGGCGAGGCCGGTACCGGTGATGTCTCCAACGCTGTGACTCACATGCGCACCATCCGCGCTGAGATTAACCGTCTGCGTTCTATGGCTCCGGACGAGCTCTACGTTGCCGCCAAGGAGCTGCAGGCACCGTACGAACTGGTACGCGAGGTCGCTGAGACCGGTAAGTTGCCAGTCGTGCTGTTCACCGCAGGTGGCATTGCAACTCCGGCTGATGCTGCAATGATGATGCAGCTCGGTGCTGAGGGTGTCTTTGTTGGTTCCGGTATCTTCAAGTCCGGTGATCCGGAGAAGCGCGCCAAGGCTATCGTCCAGGCAACCCAGCACTACGATGATCCGAAGGTCATCGCCGATGTCTCCCGCGGTCTCGGCGAAGCAATGGTCGGCATCAACGTCGACGAGATTCCGCAGCCGCACCGACTCGCTGAGCGTGGCTGGTAAAAATGGCTAACATCCGCGAGGTATTAGATCTGGAGCAGATTGACCGGGACATTTTCCGTGGCCCAGTCATTAAGTCAATCCTGCAGCGCACTTTCGGTGGCCAAGTTGCCGGCCAGTCCCTCGTCGCGGCGACGCGCACGGTGGGTAATACCTTCGCGGTGAACTCCCTCCACGCCTACTTTGTAGGCCCGGGCCGCCCCCATATCCCGACGGTGTACATGGTCAAGCGTATTCGCGATGGACGGTCTTTCTGCCACCGCTCCGTCGAAGCTGTGCAAGATGGCCGTACGATTTTCGTAATGCAGGTCAGCTTCCACCGTAAGGGGGATGAGGGACTCGAGCACTCTGACGTGATGCGCAAGGTGCCAGATCCTGAAGATGTGGTCACCGACACCTCTGAGATGACGAACACACGTCGTCTACTAATGCGCGAGTGGGCGGACTGGGATATCCGGGTAGTGCCGGATGATCAGTTCGAACACAACAAGTACACCCCGTCCCAGCAGCTGGTATGGTTCCGGTGCAAGGATCGCCTGCCGGATAACGAGACCTTCCACGTCTGCACGCTGGCGTACATGTCGGATATGACTTTGCTGTCATCGGCACTCGTTCCGCATCCAGGCGTTGAGGTCCAGGAAGCCAGCCTCGACCACGCGATGTGGTTTATGCGTCCGTTCCGTGCGGATGAATGGCTGCTCTACGACCAGATTTCGCCATCGGCGCACGCGGGTCGCGCATTGACTCACGGTCGCATCTTTAACCAAAAGGGCGAGCTCGTGGCCGTCGTCACGCAGGAAGGGCTGACCCGAAGCCTGGCCCCGGGTGTCGAGCCCGTGCCAGTGGCGACGAACTTCGATGCTCGCAGTGAGAACCTAGATTAATGACACAGGAAACAATCGGTATCCTCGCTCTTCAGGGCAACGTTGCCGAACACGGATATGTGCTTGACCAGCTCGGCGTCCCGCACCGAAAGGTGCGCTTGCCCCGTGATCTGGAAGGGCTTAGCGGCCTAATTTTGCCCGGCGGCGAGTCCACAACCATGAGCAAGCTGATGGTCTTCAATGAGCTTGAAGACCCGCTGCGGGAAGCCCTCCGCGATGGCCTTCCGGCATATGGCACCTGCGCAGGCATGATTTTGCTTGCCGACGAAGTGCTCGATACCCGTCCGGATGCCGTTAGCCTGGGAGCGATTGACATCACGGTCCGTCGTAACGCATTTGGCCGGCAAGTGGATTCCTTCGAAACTGACTTGGATATTCCGCAGCTAGCGATCAGCGGTGACCAGCCGCCTGTACACGCCGCCTTTATTCGCGCACCGTGGGTCGAGCGTGTCGGTGATGATGTTGAGGTGCTAGCGCGGGTGCCAGAATCGGCTGGAGAGACCGCAGGTACAGTGGTCGGAGTACGGCAGGGGGCTGCGATGGCCACCAGCTTTCACCCGGAGTCGACGGGGGAGACGCGGCTCCACGAGTTCTTTTTGCGAGAGCTTGTCGGAATTTAAATCCCCGGTTTGTATAATGAACACCTGACGAATTCCCATCTACATGGGTATTGACGAGAGGATTGGTAGGAACTAGCACATGGCGGGTCATTCAAAATGGGCAACCACAAAGCACAAGAAGGCTGCTAATGACGCCAAGCGCGCCAAAGAGTGGGCAAAGATGATCAAGAACATCGAGGTCGCGGCTCGTACCGGCGGCGGTGATCCTGCTGGCAACCCTACCCTCGATGACATGATCAAGAAGGCCAAGAAGGCCTCGGTTCCCAACGACAACATTGAGCGTGCCCGCAAGCGTGGTTCCGGCGAGGAGTCCGGCGGTGCTGACTGGGAGACCATTGTCTACGAAGGTTACGCACCTGGTGGTGTCGCTTTGATTGTGGAGTGCCTGACTGATAACCGTAACCGTGCTGCTTCCGATGTGCGCTCGGCGTTCAACAAGAACAACGGCAACATGGCGGACAACGGCGCCGTGGCTTACCTGTTCGAAAAGAAGGGTGTCGTCGAGCTGCCGAAGGGCGAACTGACCGAGGATGACCTGCTTATGGCGGTTCTCGATGCTGGTGCAGAGGAGGTCAACGACCTGGGCGAAAAGTTTGAGGTTGTCTCCGCCTTTACCGATCTGATGAATGTCCGCACCGCTCTTGTCGATGCCGAAATGGAGTACGACTCCGCAGATCAGGACTACCGCGCTTCTACCACGGTGGCTCTCGATGCTGACGGTGCACGCAAGCTCTTCCGTCTGATTGACGCTCTCGAAGAGTCCGACGACGTGCAGAACGTCTACTCGAACGCCGAGATCAGCGACGAGGTTATCGCCGAACTCGACGACTAGGCGTTTGCTTGGCGACGGTTCCGCTGACTGGCTTCCCGGCATTAAAGGGTGCAGGGTAGCCCGCAGCGCTGAATTGCGCGGCGAGCTGGTGTAAATGGAAGATCCCCATCGGAGAATCGTCCGATGGGGATTTTTTTTGGGGAAAAATTACGGGCTGCGCGTGTGAATACGGCTGCAAATGTGAAACTGTGCGAGTTTATGTCACTTCCAGACGATTTTTCAGGGGTAGGTTCAGGCGGTGAATGCATCACCACTTTCGACCAGGAGAAGTAGTGAAGCAAACCCGCCGAACGAAATACAG
>NZ_JASPJI010000032.1:0-17425 GCF_030232285.1 Corynebacterium sp. MSK047
AGCATATACTTTCCGGAAACCTACAGGTCAATCCGTGAAAATCCGCGATTCCGGACACACTTTTTGACCCTTAACCCCTAGGGGCTGTGTACTTAGCCCGTTAGACCGTGTGGGCATTATGAATGCCGGCATTGATGCGAGCTTTGAGCTCAATGAAGTCGGGATTAGTTGGAATCTCCCACAGTTGCTGCAATCGATCAGCAGTTGTGCCACTTGTCTCAGAGACACGGAGTGAGTGAGGAATCTCGACATCATCGATAATTCGGCCAGGTCGCGCTCCCATCACGATAACTCTATGTCCGAGAAGTAGTGCCTCCTCGACTGAATGGGTGACAAAGACGATGGTGGGGCGGTATCTCTGCCAGATGCCCAACAGTTCTGCCTGGAGCTGCTCGCGGGTAAATGGGTCGAGTGCACCAAAAGGTTCGTCCATTAATACTGTGCGCGGGCTTGCAGCGAGAACCCTGGCAATTTGGGCTCGCTGTTGCATTCCGCCAGAGAGTTCGTATGGGTATCGATTAGCGGATTCGCTCAGTCCCACGGTGTCGAGCAGTCGCTGTCCTTCATCAGAGTGCTCTCGGTCGCCGGTAAAGGTATTGGATAGATTGATGTTTTCTGCGACGGTAAGCCATGGGAATAGCGTTGCGTGCTGAAAGACCACACCGCGTTCAATTGCAGGACCTGTGACCTCGGAGCCGGAGTCAATTATCAGACCTGAAGACGGCTTGAAGAAGCCGGCAATGAGCTTGAGCAAAGTGGACTTTCCACAACCCGATGGTCCGACGAGACACACAATTTCGGAATCGGGGATGATCAGATCAATATCGCTTAATGCCTGTACCTGTTCTCCCTTGCCGGTTTCAAAAATATGGTTGACGGAATCTAGTTTCAACATGGTCTATCCTTTAGTCGCTTCCTCGTAGTGCTTCTGATCGAATGCTTTGACATCATCCTGTTCTTGAAGGAATACAGCTGTGTTATACAGCGCAGTTGCCGCCTTCTTTAGCTGTTCTTCCTGTTCAGTACTGTCGACGACATGGACAGCAGCTAGTTGCTTCTTCGTTTCGTCGAAGCTCATGCCAGTTTGTGCGGCATTCGCAGAGATATAGGGATTCGGATTATTGCGGTACTCAGATGCTGCCCAATGTGACAGTTTTAGCCATGTGTCCAATATCTCCGGGTTCTTGTCCGCCCACTTGCGGTCAACAATCGTGGCGTTGAAGGTTGGTGCACCGCGCTTTCCAAGCACACCGGAGTCGATGAGGGGCGTACCAGTGCGCTGAAGCTCTGCCAAGGTCGGGTTCCAGATAAAGGCCGCTTCGATTTCGTTGGACTTCCAGGCAGCAGGCAGCTTATCCGGTGAGATATTGACGATTTCCACGTCATGCTTCGGGTCGAGGCCAGCCTGTTTGAGGGCGTTGAGCAATGCGTAATGGGATGTCGAAGAAAAAGGCGTCGCTACCTTCTTGCCCTTGAGCTCCTGGATGGACTTGGCATGCTTTGCCACGAGTGCTTCGGATTCCTGATTGAGAACATTTATCTGCGGAACCTTCACATCCAGATTCAGTGGCGCGCTCAGTGCTTTGGCAGCTGGTGTTGATCCGACAAATCCAATATCCGCCGATCCCGCTGCAAAGCCCTGAACAATGTCCTGACCAGCGGGGAAGCGAGTCCATGAAACATCGACATTCGGGAGACATGCCTCCAGCAAGCCCTCATTACGAATAAACAGGTCGTTTCCGGGGACAATTTGGTAGCCGAGTCTTACATTTCCCGCGACATCCGAGGGCTCAAACGGGCATTGCGCTGCGGAGTTACGCTCATAGGCACTGGCGGGCTTGCCGACGCATCCTGTGGTCAAAGAGACTGCGGCCAAGGAAACTGCCACGGCGGAGAGTGTCTTCTTTAGCTTGTTCATTGTGGTTATTACTGCTTTCCGCGCCATGGAGCCAAGCGTCGCTCGGCGAATAGGAGAATCTGGTCGAGGATGACGGCAGTGATGCCAATCAGAATCATGGCGGCAATGGTCAGCGCAGTTTCCAGCTGTGTACCAGAAACGTAGGCCACACCACCGATGCCGGGGATACCGTCGTTCATTTCTGCGGCGACGATGCAGGCCCAGGACATACCGTTGGCAAGCCGTACACCGTTGATGAGTTCAGGCAACGTTCCGGGCGCAATCACATGCCGAAAAATCTGGAATCTACTGGCTCCGAGAGTGCGCGCGGCACGGCTCCAATCCTGCGGGACACCGATGATTCCGGAGAGCGTGGCGATGGTGATGATGGGAAAAGTCGCAAGGAAAAGCAGCACTACCTTGGAGACATCCCCGACGCCGAACCACACGATGAGAAGGCCAATGTAGCCAAGCGGTGGTAGAGAGCGGAGAAAACTGATGTATGGTTCGACGACAGAGCGCACTGCTCGGCTGCGGGACAGTGCCAACCCAACCAGCACGCCAGTGATAATTCCGCAGCTTAGCCCCACTGCGATGCGTTCTAGTGTCGCTAGGAGATGTTGCCAGAGGAAGTATCCCTGTACACCACAGTTTTGGGAACCTGAGGGCGGTGAGGTGGGGACGCAACGGTTTCCGTCGATAAGCTCTTTGACGACTGCACCTGGACTGGGCAGAATGACGGGATCGATGCCGCTGAATCGTGCTATCGCCCACCAAATGGCGAGGAGACTTGCGAATACGGAAAGTTGCAGTGTGCGTACTCTGAGCCGATTCGTACTCAGAAGACTCGAGTCGCGTTTTCGGGACGGCGTTCGTCTGCGCGGAACCGCGCGCGACCCCGAGTTTTCGTTAGCAGATGTAGCTGGTGCTACCGGTGAGGCAGCCGCATTTATAGTTTGCGTTGAGGTGGTCATGACACAAAGTAGACCATGCTGTCTAGTTTTGTGTCGATTGATTAGTTCAGCGTGAATTTAATTGGACGCGAAGAGTTTTGGAGTGCGTATTTAGGCAGTGCAACGGTGGTTAAGAATTGCTGCGTGTCTTCGTGAGAATAATCCCGTTAGGCAGTTCACTTTCGGGTACTGAGGTTGTGCTTGTTGTCAGTTCAGATAGAACCGAATCACAGTGTTGAATCTTGTCCCTCCATTTAGAGGTAACCGATTGGACATTTCAGCGAAATCATTGATGTTCTTAATCTTTCGTGAAACCGTTACATCGAAAGCACAACGGTGCTGATTCATTGGACCGAATTCTGCAATCTTGAGGTGTAGCATGAAAAAAAAGGTTATTCGCAACGGCCATAGTTGCCCTAGCTTTTGTCGGAACAGCGACAGGAACTGCTTCTGCTGAAAGTCGATCTGAGGCGGTACTAGTAAACGAGGTAATGAATTCGGGTAATCCTCAAGAAACGTACAATGCGTTGTCTAAAAAAGATAAAGTGGCCTTTTTGCGTGCTATGTCGCCGTCCTCAGTAGAGCAAAGTGTTTCGGCTCCAGTTGTCACTGCAACGCGCAGTGGTGGCACCTGCAGGACTGCTAACCATCATCAAGACTGGAAATCTAACTATGGGTTCGTAGTTGCTACTTCCTGGCTGTCGATGGAGTGGTGCTCATCAGGAAATAAAGTGACCAGCGTTAGAATCACTAACCAAGGTGGGGAGACATCAACTCCGGGATATACATACCAAGGCGTTTTGAATAGCGGGGCTCGTGCATCGGGCGCTTCAGGTCGAGCTTATTCAGAGATAGGTCTCAAGCTGCTAGACGGTGTGGACTTCGTACATCTACTTCCGGCTTTGCATCCCTGTATCAAACTTACTGGTTATGCCAATGGTCATACTGACGTTTTAGCTGATGTTAATGCCGAGAATGGATGTCGGCAGGTGTAATAGTGGAAATTCCGGCATACTACGATTTAATATGGACGTTTTTCCCGATTATTTATCTTGGTCTATTGGGAATTGTTATTCTCTTTGAAGTGCGTCGGAAAAGCGGCACAAATCGAATAATTGCATGGTCACTTGTGCAGTTACTGTTCCCAATCATCGGGTTTATCGTTTGGGGAGTATTCTTCTTCAGTGAAAAGAGACTTGGCGACAAAGGCTGGAGAGCCAAAGAACTAGATCGACACGAAAGCTAGGAAGATATACACAGCAAAACGCCCGACCGTCTGCGCATCTACTGCACAGAACGATCGGGCGTGAAAAGGCTCTTGGCTATCTAGCCGCCTATTTACTTCTTGCGAGCCTGACCCGGCTTCGGAGCCGGCTTGGACGGCTTGGAAGAGATTTTCTTAGCGTCGTCAGCGTTCTTCTTCTCGGTCTTGACCTCGTCGACCTTGATCTGAGCCTGCTTGGACGCCTCTGCGGCCTTGTCCTCAGTGGTCTCCTTGGCCTCAGCAGCCTTGTCCTTGGCCTCGTCGGCCTTGTCAGCTGCCTTGCCCTTTACCTCTTCAGCCTTTTCCTTAGCCTCGGAAGCCTTTTCTTCAACGGTCTCCTTGACCTCAGCGGCCTTGTCTTCGACTTTGTGCTTAAACTCTTCAGCCTTCTGCTGGTACGGAGCCGGGTCGACCGGGAGCTTGTCGTCCTTGCGCAGCTTCCAGACGATGACACCGACAATTGCTGCAACAACAGCGAAGACCAGGGAAGCGGTTGCGATGCGACCGTTCTTGGCGCGCTGCTCTTCCTTACCGGTTACCTTGTCGATAGCCTTCTGGGTACGAACCTCGAGGTCCTTGCGAGCCTTCTTGGCCTTCTTTTCAGCCTTCTTAGCCTCGCAGCGAGCCTTGCAACGGGTCTTCTTGCCCTTACGCTTAGCGTCCTTCTTGGCCTTCTTCGCAGCCTTTTTAGCCTGCTTCTTGTTTTCCTTGGACTTCTTCTCGACCTTGCCGGTCAGTTCTTCAGCCTGCTCAGCAAACCGCTCGCGCGCGTCGGAAACCTTTTCCTTAACATCTTCTGCCCAATCGGATGCTGCTTCCTTTGCAGCCTCGTTCTGTTCAGCTGCCACCTTCTTAGCCTCCTGCATCGTGTCGTAGAGCTCTGCAGCCTTCTTGTCTCGGTAATCCGAGTAGCTGTCATAAGCGGACTTGAGTCCCTTCACAGCCAGCGAGATCGCGTTGGGGTTCATGACTCTCCTTAATTAGTGCGTCGCCAACTGGCTTCGCCTTTAACTCTCAATCAATGATTAATACTGCTGCGACACTAGTGCTTCGTAGACCAGGAGTTAGACCCGGTCAGGCCTAGCGCCGAAATAACTACAGCAGGCTCACTTTCCAGCTTAGGCACTATTCGTCCTTCATGGGGGTCAACGCAGAACTCTTTTCCTTATCTTGAAAAACATTTTCGCTGGGGTCTGCCACGGAGATGTCCACCAGTTGGAGCAATTGGCCAGCAAGGTCGGTATCCTAAAGGGCGTGACTATTAAGACTGCTACTGCAACTGTGCACACCAACCATGGCGATATCGTGATTGACCTGTTCGGCAACCACGCGCCGAATACCGTCGACAACTTCATCGGCCTGGCAGAGGGCACGAAGGAGTACAAGGGCCAGAACGCTTCTGGTACTGAGTCCGGCCCGTTCTACGATGAGGCCATCTTCCACCGCATCATCGCTGGATTCATGATTCAGGGTGGTGACCCGCTGGGCACAGGCACCGGCGGCCCGGGCTACATGTTCGACGATGAGATCCACCCGGAGCTCCAGTTCGATCGTCCGTACCTGCTCGCTATGGCAAACGCCGGCAAGCGCGGCGGTCGTGGCACCAACGGTTCCCAGTTCTTCATCACCGTTGTTCCGACCCCGCACCTCAATGGCGCTCACACCATCTTCGGTGAGGTCGCTGATGACGCCTCGAAGAAGGTTGTCGACGAGATCGCTCGTGTGGCTACGGATCACTGGGATCGCCCGCTGGAGCCGGTCGTGATTACCTCCATCGACATCGAGAAGTAATCCACTAGCTTCTACGCTTTCTAACCCGTCCGGTTGTTCCGGGCGGGTTTTTTCATGCCCATATTCGCTTTACGACGGCCCGTAACCTCAATGTTGTGTTTAGGGGTAGTGGGGGTAGTAGCAAATCGTGTTGATTCTCCACATGTCCACAGCCCTGTGGACAAAATACTCCACTGTTCACCTAGGTGAACACGGGCCAAGAAGCACGTTACGGGTTCCAATTTTCACAAATTACAACAATTCACAGTTGTCCACAGACTTGTGCACATGTGTGGATAATTCCATTCTTGTAATTTACGAACCAGCGTTCGAAAGTGGTCGAACTCCGCAGAATATTGGAGTTACGCACAACTTGACTTGCAACTATGTTACTTGTTCACAGAGTTATCCACAGGCTGTGGATGCTGTGGACACATGGGATTGACTGAAAGTTGTCATGCTTTACGGTTTCTGTCACGTAACCCGTGAGAAATTTGGGACGAAATCTCTCCACAGTTATCCACAAATTACATGATTGTTACACAGGTTTCTGTGGATAACTTTTTTGCGCGATTAGTAGGAGAGAAATCCTCATTCTCCGAAGAACGCGTGGGAAACGGGTGTATTGGCAGGGGTGAATTGACCTGGGTTTTTAGGCGTGAAAAAGGCGCATCCAAAAGTGGATGCGCCTGAGGGTGCGGTGTATTAGAGCTGACTAACGCCAACCCATAGTCATCAGCAGACCAACAATGAAAAGACCAAAGCCGATGACGTAGTTCCATGCGTTCAAAGTCACCATGAACGGAATATGCGGACCCGCGATGTAGTTGACCAGCAGCCAGCCCAAACCAATCAGCATGAACCCGAACATCAGCACCTTGTACCACACCGGTGTCTGAGTGCTATTGATTTTGACCGGGGTGCGGCTGACGGAGGAGCCACCGGATTGTGGTGAATTAGTGCTTTCGATCTTTGCCTTAGGCATAGCGCTTTAAACTCCTTAGGTTGTGGTCAGCAGGTTGCGATCAGCGCGGTATCTACACTCCCGCGGTATATGCATAATTGTAAACTTTGCATCCGAACTTACCAGTGAAGTTCGCAGGCAGTAGAATTCCCAGTTATGCAGATTCTCGTCGTCGATAACTATGACAGCTTCGTATTCAATCTGGTCCAGTACATAGGCCAGCTCGGCGAAACGGTTACTGTCTGGCGCAATGATGATGCGCGTCTCCGCGATGTTGACGACGTCGTAAAGCAATTTGATGCAATCCTACTGTCGCCCGGTCCCGGTGAGCCGTCTAATGCTGGATGGACAGAGGACATTATTCGCGCGGTGAGCAGGCAGGACGAGCCGACACCGGTGTTGGGTGTGTGCTTGGGGCACCAGGCGATTGGTGAGGTTTTTGGTGCGCAGGTCGTGCGTGCCGACGAGTTGTTGCACGGCAAGACCTCCCCGGTCACCCATGACGGCACGGGTGTTCTGGCCGATGTGCCCAGTCCTTTTATTGCCACGCGCTACCACTCGTTGACGGTGGATCCGAAGACGTTGCCGGAGGAACTCATTGCCACGGCATTCACCGATTCGGGCATGCTGATGGCGATGCGCCACCGCGACCTGCCGATTCACGGCGTGCAGTACCACCCGGAGTCGGTACTCACCCAGTACGGGCACCGCATGCTGGTCAACTGGCTGCGACTGGCCGGCGGCGAGTACACCGAGGAACTCCTGGCGGAGTTGGAAGAGCAGCAGGCCGTGTACCAGCGCGCCTTCTCAGACGTGCTGGCACACTAGCCGCTAGTTAGGCAGCAGATCCGGCAGCCTTATGGGAGGTTCAGGAGCAGGCCGTTCCTCTGAAGAACCCTCCGGGGCAACCCCCAGCCGGTAGACGCGCAGGGTGACCTCGCCGTCCTTGTTGAGCTTGGAGCCGGCTGACGGGTCGGCCTTCTCCACGTGGTCGACCTTGGACAGATCCAGCGTGGTGACTTCCTCGGTGCGGATAGTTCCCTCGAAGCCGGCATTGGTGAGTGCCTTCTCCGCATCGCTGAGAGTCTGGCCCTCAACTCGTGGCATCTTAATTTGGTTGCCGCGCGAAACGTGCAGCTCGACAGTCGTTCCGACGGTGAGCTCCGTGCCCTTCTGGGGAACCTCAACAACGGTTCCCTGTTCCTCAGTGGAGTCAACCTCCACCACCTCGACAACGAAACCAGCGGACTCGAGGGTCGTGCGGGCGGAATCCAACCTCTGACCAGTGACATCCGGAACAGTCTTGGTCTCGATACCGGAGGAGACAGTCAAAGTTACGCGGGTTCCCTTCGACACCTGAGAACCGGCAGCTGGAGACTGCTCGATGACATTGCCACGCGGAACGTCCTCACTCGGTTCCTCTTGCAGTTTCGGATTGACTACAAGCCCCGCCTCCTCGAGCAGGCGGCGAGCTTCCTCTGCCTGTTTGTCGCGCACATCCGGCACATTGGTCAACTCCGGGCCCGAAGATACGCGCAGCTTGATGCGAGATCCCTGCGGCAACCCCGATCCGACACCCGGTTCGGTGGCAATCACCGTGTCTCGGGGCACATCTGGGTTCGGCTCGTCGACGCGGTTGACCACGAAACCAGCCTGCTCGAGAACCTGCGTTGCCTCATTGACATTTAGGCCCTCGACCTGCGGAATGGCAACGGTCTCGACCTCGGTGGACGAGTTGAAAAGCTGGTAGGCGCCGTAGCCGACACCGCCAAGAGCGACCAGCGCAGCAGCCGCCAGTGCGACAGTCTTTCCTGCGCCACCCTTCTTTTTCTCAGGCTCGTCAGTGTTAGCAATCTGAGCAGGGGCTTCCGGTTGGGCAGCTGCTCTCTCCGGTTCCGGAGCAGGGACAGGGGCCGGAGCCGGAGTTGCCTGCTGCGCAGGGGTCACCCGGGTCTCAGCATCCGACGGAGTTGCCGGAAGGAATTCGGTGGTCTTCGCATCGTCGTCATGCGCGCCGTGGTGCGCCAGCGCCAACGGATCCTCGCCGCGTGCAAGACGACGCAAATCCTGGGCGAAGTCCTCTGCAGAGTCGTAGCGCTCCATCGGATCCTTGGCCATCGCGGTCAGAAGCACCGCGTCGAGGGCCTGAGCCGTGTTTGGGTCGGTGTTGAGCTTCCCCGAAGGCCGCGGCGGCTGGTCCTGAACGTGCTGGTAAGCGACAGAAAGAGGGGTTTCGCCGGTGAACGGCGGGGCGCCCGTGACGGCCTCGAAAAGTACGCAGCCGACAGCGTAGATATCGGAACGGGCGTCGGCGGTCTTACCGCGCGCCTGCTCCGGCGAGAGGTATTGCGCGGTACCCAGCACCGCCGCAGTCTGCGTCATCGTGGTGGAATCACCGAGCGCGCGAGCGATGCCGAAGTCCATCACCTTCACCTTGCCGGTGTTGGTCAGCATGATGTTCGCCGGCTTGATGTCACGGTGAATAATGCCCGCATGGTGGGATGCCGTCAGCGCATCACACACCGATGCCATGATCGACGCGGCTTTCTTCGGGTCGAGCCGCCCCTCACGACGAACAAGATCACGCAGGGTCTCGCCCTGAATCAGCTCCATGACAATGAAAGGCACGCGCCCCATCGGGCTATCCGTCTCGCCGGTGTCGAACACCGACACGATCGACGGGTGATTCAGCAGCGCTGAGTTTTTCGCTTCACGACGGAACCTTGCGAGGAAGTTCTCATCCCTGGCAAGGTCGGCCCTCATCATCTTGACCGCGACAGAGCGACCGAGAACAGTATCTTCAGCGCGGTAGACATCGGACATGCCGCCAACGCCAATGAGCTCGCCGAGCCGATAACGGCCGGAGAGGAGATCGTCATTGCCAGACATTGTTCGTCAGTCCCTTCGGAAGGATTTCCACCAAAACATCTTGTACCTGAATATTACTGTGCATCTGGAGTCCCCAAGGTATTACCGGAGTCATTTCCCAAGGGCAATTGAATACCGGGTAGACCACCGCCACTGGAGTCGTCGCCACTGTTGTCGCCACTGTCGTTGCCCGAATCCTGAGTCGGTTCGGACGTATCCGGAGCGGTCTCGCTGGTGTCCTGCTCAGTGGAGCTGTCAGAGGCACCGTCATTGTTGCCGCCGTAGTTTTCCCCAGAGTTGCCGCCGTCGTTATTTCCCCAGTTACCGGAATTGTCACCCGACCAACCGTAACCAGAACCGTCGTTGGGGTCGGTGTTTTCCTCTGTGGTCTGCTGCTGTGACTGGTTCGGAATGTACTGCTCCAAGTTCGGAATGGTTGGCAGCGAACCGGTAGTCGACAGCGAATAGACGACCGCGATAGCACCGGCCAGCAACACTAGCAGCACCAACAGCACAATGCTGCCGCAGCCACAACCGCAGCCGCTGCGCTTCTTTGCCGGCTTACGCTGTCGGGCGGGCTGCTGCGGTGGTCGCTGCGATTGCTGCGGTGGCTGCGACACCGGCATGGGCGGTCGCGTCATGGCACCGAGTTCGGTGGTCGCCGGGTTGGCAGCGTTGGATTGACGGTGCACCGTTGGGGTCACACCACGCGGCTGCGGTGGGCGGTGCCCCGCGCGCACTCGCAAAACAGCCTGTGCCAGCTCACGGCCATCGGCATAGCGACGCTGCGGATCCTTGCGCAGCATAATGCCGATAAGTTCGCGGATATGCGGATTGACCGTCGGCGCCAACGCAGGCGGTGCCTCGTTGATGTGTGCCACGGCAACCGCAACGGTGGAGTCGCCCTGGAAGGGCCGGGCGCCGGCCACCATTTCGTAGGCGACACAGCCAAGCGAGTAGATGTCAGTCGCCGGACTCACCTGTTTGCCCTGCGCCTGCTCCGGTGAGACATACTGCGCGGTGCCGACGACCATGCCGGTACGTGTCAGAGGCACCGCTTCAGCGGCTTTGGCAATACCAAAGTCGGTAATCTTCACGGTGCCCTCCGGCGTCACCAGGAGGTTGCCCGGCTTAATGTCGCGGTGGACAAGGTTCGCAGCGTGAATTGCCGACAGGCCGTGTGCAGTCTGCTCTAGAACGTCGAGCATCAGGTGCTCTGGCAGGGTGCGACGTCGCTGCAGCACCTGCGACAGAGATTCGCCACGGATGTACTCCATGACGATGTAACACGCGCCGTGGCTGCCGATGTCGCCTTCCTCGTAGGTGACAATCTTCACCACGTTTGGGCTGTTGACGCTGCGCGCAGCGGCGGCTTCGTTCTGGAAGCGCTGCCGGAACTCGTAGTTGTCCGAGTATTCCTGGTTCAGAAGTTTGATTGCAACCAGTTCGCCGCTGGTGGCGTCGTCGGCAAGCCAGACGGTGGACATGCCGCCACGGCCGAGCAGACGGCGAACGTGATATCGGTCGCCAACGATGTCTTGAACTTGGTGGGCATCCATGCTTATCGACCCGCCTGTTCGACCGCGTCAATGAGCGCACGGCCAATCGGGGCAGCAACGGAGGCGCCGGTAGCGCCCTGGCCTTGGCCGCCACCGTTTTCCACGACGACAGCCACGGCGACATCGGAGTCCGGCGCGAAGGCGATGTACCAGACGTGCGGTGCGTACTCGCCGCGGACGGCACCGTGTTCGGCGGTACCGGTCTTGGAGGCAATACGCGAACCGTTACCGCCCGAGTGCGACTCGGAGCCGCGCATCAGCTCAGTTACGGTCTCCGCGACCTCCGGCGAAATCGCCTCGCCGGCTTCAATCGGCTTAAAGGACTTGATTTCGGAGAGGTCGGCACCGCGCACCGATTTGATGATCTGGGGTTCCATGCGCACGCCGCCGTTGGCAATCGTGGCGGCGATGATGGCGTTGTCCAGCGGCGTGAAAGACACGTCGCGCTGACCAATGGAGGTCTGACCCAGCGAGGACTGATCCGGAATATCACCGACAGCGGAGGGCTGAATCGGCAGGCCCGCGTCATCGTGGGTCTCACCGATGCCGAATCGCTTAGCGACGTCCTTGAGCGCATCGGCCCCGTACTGCATACCGAGCTCAGCGAATGCCGTATTACAGGACTGCGCGAAAGCCTGGCGGAGAGTTGTAGTAGCCCCACCACAGGTCGAGCCACCGTAGTTCTCCAACGTAGTGGTGGTATCCGGCAGCGTAATCTGCGGTGCGCCAGTGACCGAGGTGTCCGGGGAAGCGCCTTGCTCCAGTGCCGTGACCGTGGTCAACACCTTGAAAGTGGAACCCGGCGGCAGCGGACGCTGAGTGGCGTGGTTGAGCAGCGGTGCGCCCTCATTGTTATTGAGGGACTGCCAGGTACTCTCGTCGCCGGCAGCGATGTCATTCGGGTTGAACGACGGTGTGGAGGCCATCGCGAGAATTTCACCCGTCGATGGGCGAATGGCGACGGCGGAGCCGACGTAGCCGCGTTCAGCGAGTTGTTGGTACGCAGTCCGCTGAGCGTTCGGCAACAGCGTCAGCTCCGTGGAGGCCCCAGAGGGTTCCTTGCCCGTGACCATGTCGAGGGCGCGGGAGGTAAACAGCGAAGGGTCGCTGCCGTTCAAGATCTCGTTCTGAGAGCGTTCGATACCGGCGGAGCCGTAGATGTCCGACAGGTATCCGACCACCGCGGCATATGCCTCCGGGTCGGTGTCGTAGCTGCGGTCATAGAAGCCGCTCTCGCCCTTGACCGAGTGGGCCAGAATGTCGCCGTCAGTGGTGATTTGGCCGCGAGGTTTGGACTTTTCCTCCAGGAACTGGCGGCTATTCAGCGGATTGTGGGCGTACTTATCCTGCTGGAAGCCCTGGATGTAGGTCAGGTTCGCCAGTAGAAGAACGAAGAGTCCGAGAACGACAACAAAGATTTGGCGAATGGTTTTATTCATCTACTGGTTCACCTCCTGAGATGCGGTGGCATTGTCGTTGAGGCCCGAAGGGTTGCTTGGAATACCCCAGGGGCGGTTGGCCTCGTCAGAGACGCGCAGCACGATGGCCAACATGATGTAGCTGGCCAGCAGTGAGGAACCACCGGCTGACATGAACGGAGTAGTCAGGCCGGTCAGCGGCATCAGCTTGGAAACACCGGCTGCAACCACGAACAGCTGAATGGCCATCGAGAATGCGACACCGGCCGCCAGCAGCTTGCCAAAGGAATCACGTACCGCCAAGCTCGCCGAAATACCGCGGGAAATCAGAATCGCGAACAGCAGGATGATGGCACTCAGGCCGGTAAAACCGAGCTCCTCACCAAAGGCCGAGAGGATGAAGTCAGAGTGTGCCACCGGAATGTTCTGTGGGTAGCCCTGGCCCAGACCGGTGCCACCGATGCCACCCCAGCTCATGCCGAACAGACCCTGGGAGAGCTGGTAGCCACCCTCGTCGTAGGAGCCCAACGGATCCAGGAAATGCGTGACTCGCGCCTGAATCTTGTCCGAAACCATGTAGACACCGACAACGCCGACGGTCACCAGCACCATGCCGATGATCAGCCAGGAACCACGACCGGTGGCAGCGTAGAGCATTGCCAGCACAGTGCCGAAGAGCACCAGCGCCGGGCCAAAGTCATTCTGCAGAGCCATGATGACGGTAGCGATGCCCCAGATCAGCAGAATCGGACCCAGGTCGCGAACACGCGGGAAATCAATGCCCAGGAAACGCTTGCCCGCCACATTGAACAGCGAGCGCTTATTCACCAGCAGCTGAGCAAAGAAGATCAGCAGCATGACCTTGGCAAACTCACCCGGCTGCATGGAGAACGGGCCGATGGAAATCCAGATGCGGGCATCAGCATTAATCGACGACGGCCACACCAGCGGTAGCGCCAACAGAATCAAGCCGCCGAGACCCAGCAGATACGAGTACTGCGACAGCGAGTGATGGTTGCGCAGCAGGACGATCACGCCGATAAACAGTGCGACACTGAGTACGGTCCACATGATCTGGTTGCGCACCAACGAGGTGTCATTGGCCAGGTCTAGGCGGTGAATCATCACCAGCCCCAAGGCATTGAGCGTTGCTGCAACCGGCAGCATCACCTGATCGGCGTTGGGCGCCACAAAGGTCAGCGCGATATGCGCCACTGCAAAGATCACAAAGAATCCGCCAATGATGTAAAAGACATCTGCGGTCAGAGAGTTGCCCTGAGCCAGTTCCAGTGAAATTAGTGCCAAAAGCAACAATCCTGCCGACAGCAGCAGCAGGAGCATTTCCTTCATCCGAAGCTGTCGCTTCGTGGTAGTTTCACTCATTTTCGCACCTGCCTACAGTTGACTCCTGGCTTCGAGCCCAGCTTTTCATCCTTCTTGTCATCGTCGGAAACGGACAGACATACCGGCAGTGCCGACTCCGCCAAACGGCCAATCTGGTCGCTGACACCGTCGTAGGAATCAGCCGGCAGACCTTCCAGCGAATTGCGTGCCGCCGGCGAGAGATCTTCCGGCGTCATGATGTGGCAGTCGACCTTCTCCTTCGCCGTCCCAGCCGGAGGAAGCTGAACTTTATTGTCATCGGTCAAACAGATGAACTGATGTGGCTCTTGCAGATCGAAGCCCAGCAAACTACCGGGCACGCCGTGCATCAGCTGCACCTGCCCGTCGACCACCGCGAGATGGTACATCGACTCCTTCTTCTGCCAGCCCCAAATACCAAGGCCGACCAACCCGGCCACCAGCACCAGCACCACAGAAATAACTAGCCACTTGCCCTTGGAAGCCTTCTTCTCCGGCGCCGAAGTCACTGCAATTTCCTGCGACTTCCGCGGGCGGAGTGCCGCCGCGCGTCCCGCTGACGTATTGGGGCGGGGGAGTTCCTCCTCCGCACTCTGCAGGGCACCGGCCAGGGCGGGCTCGTAAGGCGTGCGTGCCGACGAATCGACAACATCGGCAACCACCACGGTGATGTTATCCGGACCACCAGACTTCAACGCGTAGTCAATGAGCTTGGTAGCGGCCTCGTCCGGAGTGCCCTCCGAGAGCACATCCTTGATGGTGTCCGCGGACACTGGATCGGATAGACCATCCGAGCACAGCAGGTAGCGATCGCCCTCGTGAACATCGCGATAAGACAAAGTAGGCTCCACCGGGCGACCGGTGAGAGCCTTCAAAATCAGTGAGCGCTGAGGGTGAATTGCCGCTTCTTCTTCGGTGAGATTGCCCTCATCCACCAGGGACTGCACATAGGTGTCATCCCGGGTAATGCGGATGAGCTCCCCGTCGCGCAGCAGATAGCCACGCGAGTCACCGACATGGCACATGCCCAGGCGGGTGCCGTCGAAAAGCAGAGCAGTCAGCGTAGTGCCCATGCCTTGCGTAGAGGGGTTCTGCTCAATTTCATCCGCGATGGAGTTATTGCCCTCCATGCAGGCGCTGCGCAGGGACTCGAGCAAATCGGGGCCGGGCTGATCATTGTCCAGCCGAGAGACGGCCGCAATCATCAGCTGCGATGCGATTTCTCCGGCGGCGTGGCCACCCATGCCGTCGGCAAGCGCGAGCAGACGCGAACCCGCATAGGCGGAGTCCTCGTTGTTCTGTCGGATGAGGCCGCGGTCAGAGCGGGCCGTGTAATTCAGAGCAAGACTCATGGTTGCAACCTCAAAGTTGTACGGCCAATACGAAATTCCATACCCGAAGCCAGGCGTTCCGGCTGTTCCACGCGCTGGCCATTGAGGAATGTGCCATTGCGGGAGTCCAGGTCCTCCAGGTACCAGATGCCGTCGCGGTTGATGACGCGAGCGTGCTGGCCCGAGGCGAAGTCATCGTTGAGAACGAAGGCATTCGACTCTGAACGGCCAATAGTGATGTCGCGTTGGTTGTTTAGGTTCATGCGCGAACCCGCCAGCGGCCCGGAGGTGACAAGGAGCTGATGTGGAGTCTGCGAGCGCTGGAAACGCTTGGCCGGAGCACTGCTGGCCTGCCGAAGTGGGCGCAGCGGAGCCGAGCCTGTTGTTTCTGTACGCAGGGTGCGAAGCGTCATCCAAATGAAAAACCACAGGACGACCAGCACGCCGATGCGCGAAAGCAGAAAAACGATAGCTTCCACGTCCGAGGAACCTCCTTATGTAGAGCTGGTGGGTCCGCAAACCGAACACACGGACGTAATTATTCCAGGAATGTGTCGGCAAACCTAGGGCAGTGGCATGTGAACCTGGTGAACCTCACTACTTAGCGGATCTGAATCAGCGGATCTGAACTTCGAGAACAGAATGTCCTAGCGAGATTTCGTCGCCGTCGGCCAGCAGCCAGTTCTCAATGGGTTCGCCATTGACAATGGTGCCGTTGGTCGAATGCAAATCGACGAGCACAGCGTCCTGGCCATCCCACGTGATCTCGGCATGCTGGCGGGAAACACCAGTATCCGGGAGGCGGAAGTCGGAAGCGGTGCCGCGGCCGATGATGTTCGAACCATGGCGCACCTCAAATACGCGCGAGGAGCCGTCCTGCAACAGCAGGGTGACGGTCTTTTCCTGGGACTGGTCTTCACCCACGGCCGCGCTGCTCAGCTCAGTTGCAGCCTCTGGGTCGACCGCGGGGATGGGGCGGGAAGCGGTGGGGAACTGCTCAGCTTCCGGCTGCGGGTGGTAGGCGGCAGAGGTCTCTGCAGCTTGGGGTTCATCATCGCTTTGCGACGGGGCTGCGTCAGTGTTGGCATCATCGGCACTGTCCTCGAATGGGACGAACTCCGAGGTGCCCACGGTGTCCTCGGTGAAAGTGCTGGCCGTCTTCAACTGGCCGGTGTGGAGAGACTCCACTGCCTGCAGGTGGACGCTAATGGAACCGGTGAAGCCCCAGCCGTTGTTACGGCAGTAGCGTGTCATGCGGTCAGCCAACTGATTCGGCAGGTTGGGCTCGGACGCAGAAAGGTTCTTGTAGTCGGCAGCGCTGATGCCAATGCGGAAATCATTGGGTGCCAAGTACTGACCGTTGGCGTCCTGCATCAGGAAGTCTTCAATTTCCTGCTTCAGGCATTCTTCTAACTCATTCGGGACAACCTTGCCGCCGAACACGCGCGCAAAGCTGTTGTCGAGCCCGCGCTGAAGCGAGCTATCGAGCTTGCGGATGCGTCCTAGGAAATCCATCTGACTAAAGAAATTCGCCTTCTCCCGCCAAACCGCGGCGGGTTACGTGAAAAAAATGTGCACAAAAATTATCGATACTTAAGCAACAGTATAGAGCCCTACACCTTCAGTTAAGGGCTAGGAACTGCTGAGGTTTATCAAATAGTGACGACGGTTGTGGGGGGAAGTTGCTATTGCTAAGTGCTGAAAAGTGGTGGAAAACGTGCGCTGGCCTGGGGATTTGGTGGTGTATTAGCGCGGGGTGTTATAGTTCTATTCGTTCCCACGGGCGAGTGGCGGAATGGCAGACGCGCTGGCTTCAGGTGCCAGTGTCCTTTACGGACGTGGGGGTTCAAGTCCCCCTTCGCCCACAGCGAAGATCCTCGGAAGTGTAAAAGCTTCCGAGGATTTTTTGTTTCTGGGGTTGGGGTTTGGGGTGGGGCTTGGGTTGAAGCAGAGGCAGATGCTGAGGGTTAAGGGTCAAAATGTGTGTCTGGCTCGGCGTGTCGCGGGGGTTAGATTTGGCCTTTTTGAATGCCGATTGA
>NZ_JASPJI010000033.1:0-13275 GCF_030232285.1 Corynebacterium sp. MSK047
CATCTTTCGGAGTCCAACGACCAGCCACAACAACCTCCAAGTCGAGGTGGCGCATTCACCCACTGACAACTCCGGGGTTTTGTTTTTTTAGAAAGCCATGTTCCTTCGTATTTCTAGTCCTCTCAGTCCAGGTTTGATGGGTTTTTATCTCTGATAGCATTGGCCAGGATTTGTGCTTTGTGAGGGGAGAAGTTCGGTGACTACTGACGTGACCAGGATTGATGATCGAGATCTCGAGTCCGCGCTTCGCTCACATGACGTGGCTACGCTGTCGCGGCTCTTAACTGATATTGAGCCCAAGGCTGCCGCTCGAAAGATGCGCCGCCTCAGCCATGGGGAACGTGCGCTGTTCTACCGCACACTGCCGAAAGACACGGCGGTTGAAACCTTCGATGAGCTGAACTCGGCTCTGCAGGCGCACCTGATTGACAGTCTCCGTGATCCTGAAGTCACCGCAGTTTTCGCGGAGATGGAACCGGACGATCGAGCAGAGCTGCTCGACGAGCTTCCTGCGTCTGTCGCTGCAAAACTGCTTGCCGATCTGCCGGATGACGAGCGAGAGCTAACCAACATCGTCCTCGGTTACCCCGATGGTTCCATTGGGCGTCGGATGAGCCCGGAGCTGGTGTCGCTTCACGACGATATGACGGTGGGGGAGGCTCTGGAGACCGTCTACAAGCATCTGGATGATGCCGAATCCATCTACACGCTGCCGGTGTCGAACCGGAACCGTCGGCTGGTGGGCGTGGTTAGCCTTCGTGAACTGATGCGCGCCAGCAGTGATATCCATGTTGCGGCGATTTTGCGGAAGGCCGATTACGCAGAGGCGACCGAATCCGAAGAGAAGGTAGCCCGCATGTGCGCTGATCGTAAGCGCCTAGCTCTGCCGATTGTCGACAGCGAGCAGCGTGTTATCGGTCTGCTCACGGTCGACGACGCCCTCCGGATTCTGGAAGAGGCAGACTCCGAGGACCAAGCTCGTATTTCCGGTTCTGAGCCTCTGCGCTTGCCCTATCTCGCGACGCCCATTTTCGAGATTGTTCGCTCTCGTGTGGTGTGGCTGCTCGTGCTTGCTATCGGTGCAACATTGACCGTGCAAGTCCTGGAAACTTTCGAAGAGACTCTTTCTCAGATGGTGGTTCTCTCGGTATTCGTGCCGCTGCTGATCGGTACAGGTGGCAATACCGGTAACCAGGCAGCAACTACGATTACGCGTGCGTTGGCGCTGGGGGATGTCCAACCCCGCGACATATTCAAGGTCATTCTCCGCGAGGTGAGGGTCGGTGCGTTCCTCGGCCTGCTGCTGGGTACTCTCGGCCTGCTGCTAGCTGGCTTGGTTTACGGCTGGGACATTGGCCTAGTGATTGGCCTGACGTTGCTGGGTATCTGTACTCTCGCGGCAACTGTCGGTGGCATCATGCCGCTGATTGGTAAGAAGTTCGGCATTGACCCAGCCGTCTTCGCTAACCCGTTCATTACCACTCTTGTCGATGCCTCCGGTCTGATCATCTACTTCCTGATCGCTAAGTCAGTATTGGGAATCTAGTCCCGTCGCGCAGGGGACGTCGGCGGTATAGAAAAGAGACCAACTGCGCCATAATGGATGCCATGAGCAATGGCACCCACAATCACCGCACTTGGAAAGAAATTATCGCCGCCGATCCGCAGCATTCCCGCCGCTACGCCAACCGCTGGCGGGGATTCGTGCGCGAGGGTCGCGATATTGACGGCGAGGCACGGCTGGTGGATGCAATGGCGCCACGCCACGCTCGAATTCTGGATGCCGGCTGCGGGCAGGGGCGCGTCGGCGGCTACTTGGCGAAGGCTGGACACCAGATTGTCGGCGTCGATGTCGACCCCTATCTCATCGACGAGGCAAAGCGACAGTTCCCGGAGGCGACGTGGTTGGTCGGGGACTTGGCGCAGCTGCCGCACGTGCTTGACGACGGGCTGGAGAACACACCCCACGATGACACGGCATCCGCCTTCGATGTCATCATTTGCCCCGGCAATGTGCTGACTTTCGTAGCGCCAGAAGACCGCGCGAAGGTACTGCAGGGCTTCGCGGAGGTGCTGAATCCGGAGAACGGTCGTGCCATTATCGGCTTCGGTGCTGGCCGTGGCTGGGACTTTGCGGATTTTGAAACGACTGCGCAGGAGGCTGGGCTCATCGTGATCCAGCGTTATTCCACGTGGGATCTTCGTCCCTTTGACGATGAGTCTCAATTCCTGGTCGCAGTGCTTGAGCGAGCTAAATAGAGCGGGCCAAGCAGCGCGGACTAGGAATCCTTAGCCAGGAGTTCTTCGACCTCGATTTTCGTCGGCGGCTGCGCTCCCTTGCGGGACACAGTGATGGCAGCCGCGGCGGCCGCATAGTGCAGAATCTCGCGCCACTGATCTGGTGATACGGAAGTCAGGTCAGCGACTGTTAGGCCTCGTTCCTCAATTTGCGCTAAAAGTGCGCCCATAATTGTGTCCCCAGCACCGATGGTGTCAACGACATTCGCGTTGACGGCTGGGACATCGATGCGGTTTCCGTCGGCAAGCAAAGTGAGCCCATCGCCACCTCGGGTGATGACAGCGGCCGGAACTTTAGTCAGCGCCTCTTCGCCAAGGAACTCGACTTCCTCGTCCGAGAGCTTCAACAAATTGACGTAGGGGAGCAAGCTCATGAGGAATTCGCGGTGTGCATCCGTTGCGTACATGGGGCGAATATTTGGATCCAAAGCGACCAGGGTGCCAATGGCCGCGAACTGTTTGAGCAATTCCGCGTACCGGCTGGCACCTGGTTCTAGCGCCAGTGACAGGGTGCCGAAGCATGCGATATTCGCATCGATGTGCTTCGGCTCCACCAACGGGGTGGCCGTGCCGTCGGTGTAAAAGGTGTACGTTGCAGAGCGATCGTCGTGGATGGTGGTTACCGCCAGAATGGTCGGCTCTGGGCCACGCTGAACGTAAGAGGTGTCGACCCCTTCGTTTTCCAAGTGCTTGACCAGCTCATTTCCGAAACCATCCGTGGACAGGCGGGACTGGAAAATAACATCCGCACCGAGGCGAGAGGACGTAACCGCGACGTTGTAGGGGCCTCCGCCTAGCGCCGGCACGTGGTTATTGAGGCTGCCAGGAGATACCGGAACGAGGTCAACCAGACCTTCGCCGCAAACACAAATAGCCATGACTTCAATAATATCGGGGGGAGGGGTATGACCTATCGGTCGAATTACCATCTGTCACCGCCACAGGGCCGACTGAATGACCCGAATGGCCTTTTCGTGGACGGCGAGACACTGCATGTGTTCTACCAGCATGATCCATGCTTTCCACATGCGCCGAAGAGAACTGGGTGGGGGCATGCGTCCGCGTCGCTCACGACAGCCGAGCGGTGGCGTCATCACCCCGATGCGCTGTATCCGGACATGCCCTATGACAAGCATGGTTGTTATTCGGGAGGCGCAGTCGTCGATGGCGATGATGTGTGGCTCTTCTATACCGGCAACCTGAAGGTAGACGGGTGCCGCATTCCGTCGCAGAATCGGGTCCGTGCGCTTGCTCCCTCCGGCCCGGAGGGTGGGATTCATCTTGCCGATTCTGGTTATCTCATGGATTCTGGCAACGATTGAGAAGTTCTTCCATAAGCGTCTCAAGGGCACTGTCGACTTTATGCTGACACCACTGTTGACGTTGCTGATCACTGGTTTCATCACCTTTGCCGCCATTGGTCCAGTACTGCGCACTGCAGGTGAATGGCTGGGTATTGGTCTTGCAAATCTGTACGAATTCGCGGGACCTGTGGGTGGCTTCTTGTTCGGCTTGGTCTACTCGCCAATTGTCATCACTGGTCTGCACCAGTCCTTCCCTCCAATCGAGTACATGCTGTGGGATCAGGGAGGCTCGTTCATTTTCGCGACGGCATCGATGGCCAATATTGCCCAAGGTGGTGCCGCACTGGCGGTGTACTTCCTGGCCAAGAGCGAGAAGGTCAAGGGTTTGGCAGGTGCGTCCGGTATGTCGGCGCTATTCGGAATTACCGAGCCGGCCATCTTCGGTGTGAACCTACGTTTGCGCTGGTCTCGCTTGCCATTTCGTTTACCTGCGCGTTCCTCTACGGACGGTTCCTGGTCTCCAAGAATGGTTCGATCGATCCGGACGAGGTGGGCACTGCAACTCCTACCAGCACAGTTGAGTTTGTCTCCGACGCTGCGGAGAACGCTTTCCCGGTGGCCTCCCCACTGGAGGGAACCGCTGTGGCACTACCAACCGTGTCCGACCCGATGTTTGCTGGCGGCAAGCTTGGTCAGGGAGTGGCTGTGGAGCCGACCGTCGTAAAGCGGTTGCGATTCCGCGTCAGCCTGTCGTTATTCTTTTATGCGAATAACTGCAATTAACGGCACGCAGGGAAAGGCTTCGGCGGTGATGCTATACGAAACGCTGGATACGGCTGGCGACAAGAAACAGGAACTGTGACGCAGGACTACGGACGATTTGCCGTGCGAGCGGTCCTGGCGGGTATGTACCTGACGCTCGGGACGGCATTTGCTGCGGTGGCCGGGCAAGTAGCAGAGGGCGTCGCGCCGGGGACTGGGGGACTGGTTTTTGCGTGCCTATTCGGGGTTGGACTGTTCGCCATTGTGGTGCTCGGTGCAGAGCTGGCGACCGGCAGCATGATGTTTGTGTCCTGGTCCGCCGCACGCGGACGCATGGCGTGGGGAGTGGCCTTTCGAATGGTGGCCGTCGCTACGTTCTACAACTTCATCGGTGCGGCGATTGTGGCGCTGGTGCTCAGCCAGAGCGCCAAGCTCGGTGGGATTGATGACACACATCTGATTTCCACCTTGACTGAGGGGAAGCTGGCCAAGCCGTTCTTCGGCGCTTTCGTAGAGGCCATGGGTGCGAATTTCGTGGTCAACATGGCTGTCTTAGGTGCGCTACAAGCCAAAGGAATCATTTCGAAGTTCGCTGTGATTCTGCCGATCATTGCAGTGTTCGTCGGGCTCGGACTCGAGCACGTGATTGCGAACTTCTCGTTGTTTTCCTTGGCCTTTTTCGCTGATCCGCATCCTGTAGGCTTCGATGGTCTGCACATAACTGTTAACTGGGTGGCCGTGTGGCTGGGCAACTTCGTAGGTGGTGGCCTGGGAATCGGCGCGGTCTACGCCTGGTTGAACCAGACGAAGACCAGCTATGTTGACTAGTTTTTGAGCTTCGCCGCGTGCTAACCGGGCACCTATCTGACGGTCTATCCGACAGCCTGCCCGAAGAGCAGACCGACGAAGTAGGACACAATCAAACCGAGCGCACCACCAATTACCAGGCGCAGAGCAGCCTTGCCGGAGTGCGTGGAGCTGAGCTTGGCGCTGATGTAGCCGGTTAGAGCCAGAGTCACGATGGTGACAACAGTGACTGCGATTGCGCCAGAAGTGGGGCCGGTGAAAACCAGTGCCGCAATCATCGGCAGGATGGCGCCGAGTAGGAACGACAGTGCCGAAGAACCGGCAGCGGCCCAGGGGTTGGTAAGTTCCTCACCGTCAATGCCCAATTCCAGCTTTAGGTGAGCCGCCAGCGGATCGCTTTGTGCGATGCCGTGGGCAGCATCTTCGGCGATATGTTCTGGGATGCCGTAGCCAGAGAGAATGCCCACGAGCTCTTTATGCTCTTCATCTGGAAAGTTCTTAAGCTCGGCCTTTTCTTTGGCAATCAGTGCCCGCTCAGTATCGCGCTGGGTTGAAACCGAGACGTATTCACCCAGGGCCATCGAGATAGCCCCAGCGATAACGGCCGCGGCGCCAGCAGTCAGAATGGCTTCGCGAGAGGAACCTGCTGCAATCACACTGAGCAAGATTAGAGCAGTGGAGACGATACCGTCGTTGGCTCCGAGAACTCCGGCGCGAAGCCAGTTGAGCTTCGCCGACTCAGATGCCTTATGTGGTTCATGAGGATGTGCATGCGTGGTCATGGCAGGACCTTTCTCCCATGTCAGCCCCATGCCTACGGGTGGTACGAGGCCTCACCATCGATTTAATGCCGATTCGGGCACATTCTCAACCAGTGAAGTGAAACGCGGGGAGTCCTCTCGCGCGCGTAGCTCTTATGGAAGTCGGTGTGAGCGTTTGTGGAGGTCGGCGCGCGTCAATGTCAACACCGCGGTCAGCGCAATCAATGCACAGGTCAACATCGAAATAGCCATCGAGAGGGGCAGATTGGAACCAAGCCCCACCAGCGGGGAAACCGTGGCGGCCGCGAGGAACTGTGTGAAGCCCATCAGACCGGAACCTGAGCCAATTCCGATATCTCGAACCTCCTCAATTCCGAGTGCCGTGGCATTGGCGAAGATCAGCGGCATCATCGGTACCGTAATGAACAGCAACAGCCAAGTAGTGAAGAAAGTAATCCCGACGGTGGCATTAATAATCAGGCCTATCGACGTCACGAGCATGACCGTAAGGGCAATTAAAATGCCCTTGCGGGGATGAAGCCGGTTGATCATCTTGCCGTTAAGGATTGACACAAATGTCAACATCGCTGCATTGGATGCGAATACGAGAGAAAACTGAGTAGGGGTTAGCCCCAGCAGCTCCTGGAAGATAAAGGGTGACGCAGCGATGTACGAAAACATCACCAAGAAGCCACCAGCGAAAGCCAACAAGTAGCCGACAAATACTGGCCGCCGCAGCAGCCGGCCAATATTGGGTAGGAGATTGCGCAGAGCACCTGTGGAGCGTCGCTCAGGCGGCAGAGTTTCCGGAACCATCAGAACCACAATCGCGACCATGGCGACGTTGATGGCTGCGAGAAACCAGAACACGCTGCGCCAGCCGAATGCGGGGCCTAGAAAACCGCCCACAAGGGGAGCGATTGCCGGGGCGATGGAGGAAATACCCATGAGGGTAGAGAAAGCTTTCGCTGATGCCTTGCCCGTCAAGAGGTCTGGGACTACAGAACGAGCCAGAACAACCGTGGAGCCACCAGCTAACCCCTGGAACAAGCGCATTGCAATAAGCGTGCCAATATTCGGTGCTACTGCACAGAGAATTGACGATCCCAAGAACACCAAAGTCGCAATGAGAAGCAGCTTCTTGCGGCCCAAACTATCGGAAAGGGCGCCAATGACGAGCTGTCCAGCAGCCATGCCAATCATGAAGGTTGTCAGCGTGAGCTGAACCATCGACTCGGTCGTGGAGAACTCGCGTGCAATCTCCACGAAGGATGCCAGATATGTATCTGCGCCGAACGGGGCGGCGGCGGATAACAAGGCCAACCCGGCAAGTAGCGATACCGGCAGCGTCTGTGCACTCTCGGAATGTTGATTTGTCACTGTCTCAGTATAGGGTTGCCGCACAAGGCATAAACCATGTTGGGGGCATGAAACTAAGGGATTTTGTTGTCCCGCACGAACGTGCCATAATACACAGGTTGCGCGAAATGACTGCGTGCTGCTCTCAACGGTCTATGGCCGTAGTTAGCACGAGGTCAAAGCGATAGGAAAGCTACCTCTAGCAGGTGCTTCCGTCGTAAAGCGTAAACGCAAGACATAAAGACCGCGTGCGTTTAGGACGGAAATCTGACGCACAATGCAACCAGGTCAGGAGAAACGCAGTGATTCAGCAGGAATCCCGTCTGCGCGTTGCCGACAACACTGGTGCACGTGAAATTCTGTGCATCCGCGTTCTCGGCGGCTCGACCCGACGCTTCGCTGGCATTGGCGACACCATTGTCGCAACTGTCAAGGAAGCTACTCCGGGCGGCAACGTCAAGGCAGGCGAAATCGTTAAGGCAGTCATCGTTCGCACGAAGAAGGAGACCCGTCGTCCGGACGGCTCCTACATCTCGTTCGACGAGAATGCAGCTGTCATCATCAAGGCTGACGGTGAGCCGAAGGGCACCCGTATTTTCGGCCCGGTCGCGCGTGAACTGCGCGACAAGAAGTTCATGAAGATTGTCTCGCTCGCACCGGAGGTGATTTAAGTGAAGATCCGTAAGGGCGATACCGTGCTGGTTATCTCCGGTCCGGACAAGGGTGCTCAGGGCAAGGTCATCGAGGCCTACCCGAAGCGCGACAAGGTCCTGGTCGAGGGCGTTAACCGTATCAAGAAGCATGTTGCAAACTCCGCTGCGGAGCGCGGCGCTTCCTCGGGTGGCATTGTCACTCAGGAAGCTCCGATTCACGTGTCGAACGTCATGCTGGTCGACGAAGATGGTACCCCGACTCGCGTCGGTTACCGCTTCGATGAGGACGGCAAGAAGGTTCGCATCTCCCGCCGTACCGGGAAGGACATCTAAGCATGAGCGAAAATTACACCCCTCGTCTGAAGGCCCGTTACCGCGATGAGATTCGCGGCAAGATGCAGGAAGAGTTCTCCTACGAGAACGTCATGCAGATTCCGGGCGTCACCAAGGTCGTCGTCAACATGGGCGTCGGCGCTGCTGCTCAGGACAAGAAGCAGATCAACGGTGCTATCAACGACCTGACTCTGATCACCGGTCAGAAGCCGGAGACCCGTCGTGCTCGCAAGTCGATCGCTAACTTCAAGCTCCGTGAAGGCGATGCCATCGGCGCTCGCGTCACCCTGCGTGGCGACCGTATGTGGGAGTTCCTGGATCGTCTGCTGACCGTGGCTCTGCCGCGAATCCGCGACTTCCGCGGTCTGTCTGATCAGCAGTTCGATGGTCACGGTAACTACACCTTCGGCCTGTCTGAGCAGACCATGTTCTACGAGATCGACGTTGACAAGATCGACCGCCCGCGCGGTATGGACATCACCGTCGTGACCACCGCTACCAACAACGAGGAAGGCCGCGCGCTGCTGCGCGAGCTGGGCTTCCCGTTCAAGAAGTAGTTTTGCCTCTTCGGTAGCTTTTGCCTGAAGCCCCGGATGCCGCTTGGCCTCCGGGGCTTTTTGCTGCTCTGTTAACTGCTTATGTTCGTGGGGGAGTGAGGTCGCTGTGCGGGGCCTGCGTAAAAGTTACCAGTGTTGCTGGTGGGAAAGTTGACCCTTTTTGGGGGTTGGAAATTAGTAAAGCCACAAGGTTTCTCAGTTGAAAGTTAGGCGTTTGTGATGATTTCGTTGTAAACTGCCATTCGTCATAGTGACGGCCGCCAAAATGCATTGTGGTCGTTATCAATTTGGGCAAGGCTTAAGTGACTTCAGCTTCTGTGTGATTGAGCCAGTGGTTCTACACAGAGCGGTTCTTAAGTTAAAACGCAAAGGGATTAACTACATGAAGAACTTCTCCGTGGCCGTCCGCTCGGCTGCTATTGCAACTGTTGCGGCTCTGGGTCTGAGCTTGGGTGCAGGTGCTGCCAACGCACAGCCGGCACTGCCGGAAATGCCGAACATTCCGATTCCGGGTATCGGCGACACCGGCCCGAAGGGCGTCAAGCAAATCGTTACCTTCGGTGACTCCTTCACCGCTAATGCCGGTAAGGGCGGCCCGCGTGGCCTGGCGCCGGGACAGAACGCACTGGTCGCTAACTGCGCTACCGACATGGAAAACTGGCCGAAGATTGCAGCTTCGAAGCTGAACAAGTCCCTGGGTGACTGGTCCTGTAACGGTCTTGGCGGCTTCCCGGGTCAGCTCCTCGCATACCTGGAGGCTTCCATCCAGTACGGCGACATCGGAGAGGGCACCGAGAAGGTTGTCCTGATGTACGGCGGCATGGACTGGGTCCAGTGGGTTGACGTGGCAGGCGAGCTTGTCGCAAAGCCGGATCCCCAGGCTCCATCCGCGTTCAAGCAGACGCTGCGTCAGTTCACTGACCGCGTCCACCAGGTTGCCCCGGGCGCTCAGGTCGTCCTGGCGTCGTACCCTGAGTACGCCACTGATGATCAGCTGTGCCTGGTGAACACCTCGGACCAGACCTTCCCGATCCCGGCACCGGGTGCCAGCGAGATTCAGGGTGCATTCCGTGACAGCATTCGCTCCGCATCTCACCACGTAGGTGCCGGCTTCATTGACGTCTATGAGGCAACCCTCGGCCACGGTACCTGCAACCCGAACCCGGATGAGCGCTTCGTCGCCGGTTTCGCAGACCCGGTGATGGGTCCGATGACCAACCACCCGACGGTGGCTGGTGAAAAGGCAATGGGTAACATCATCGCCGACCAGCTCTACTAATTTCCTCTAGCCGGCGCCATGTCGGCTAGGAATTGAGTTCCACTGTCAATTGGTGGGGCTTCACGCCGTGAGCGGACTAACGTCCGTCCGCGGCGTTTTTGCATTTCGGCCGGTATTTGTTAGTATCACCAGGTCTGCCCTCTATAAGAGGTGCGGCAGTAAAAATGTAAGAACTTTGCTGTAGGCCCCCCGCCTCGCATCGTCTCTGGCGTCACCTGGGTGGCGAGCTGACTCGGCTATTGAACCGAGTTGGCGAACAGTAGCCCTTAAATCGCCGGAATCACGATATTGGAAATCGCTCCAACTTAAGCTTTTGCCGTGTGACAGTTGCTGTTTGCGCGGTCATCGGAGTTAGCCACGAGGTGGGAAGGAACCGCAGCGAGAAAGGAAGCGGTCACTAACCATGACCATGACTGACCCAATCGCCGACATGCTGTCGCGCGTGCGCAACGCTAACAACGCGTACCACGACTCTGTCTCGATGCCGTCGTCCAAGCTGAAGGCTAACATCGCCGAGATCCTCAAGTCTGAGGGTTACATTGCGGACTACGCAGTCGAGGATGCCAAGGTCGGCAAGACCCTGACCCTGAACCTGAAGTACGGCCCGTCCCGCGAGCGTTCGATCGCTGGCGTGCGTCGCGTCTCCAAGCCGGGTCTGCGTGTTTACGCAAAGTCCACTAACCTGCCGAAGGTCCTCGGCGGCCTGGGCGTGGCTATCATCTCCACGTCTCAGGGCCTGCTGACTGACCGTCAGGCTTACGAGAAGAAGGTTGGCGGGGAAGTCCTCGCTTACGTCTGGTAAAGGGGGAACTACACAATGTCTCGTATTGGTAAGAACCCTGTCGTTGTCCCGGCAAACGTTACTGCCCAGGTCAATGGCCAGGACGTTTCCGTCAAGGGCCCGAAGGGCGAGCTGTCTGTCTCTATCCCGGCTCCAATTACCGTTGAGCTGAAGGACAATGAGATTGTGGTCAACCGCCCGGATGACCACCGCAAGAGCCGCTCCCTGCACGGCCTGTCCCGTTCGCTGATTAACAATATGGTTGTCGGTGTGACCGAGGGCTACACCATCAAGATGGAAATCTTCGGTGTCGGTTACCGTGTCGCCAAGAAGGGCAAGGACCTCGAGTTCTCCCTGGGCTACTCGCACCCAGTCCTGATCGAAGCACCGGAAGGTATCACCTTCGACGTCGACGGCACCACCAAGCTGTCGATCACAGGTATTGATAAGCAGCAGGTCGGACAGCTCGCAGCTAACATCCGTCGTCTGCGTAAGGATGATCCTTACAAGGGCAAGGGCATTCGTTACGATGGCGAGCAGATCCGTCGCAAGATCGGAAAGACGGGTAAGTAATGAGCAACACCAACGAAAAGCGCCTCCCGGTAGGCAAGGACATCTCGACTCGTCGTCGTGTCGCCCGTGCCCGCCGTCACGCACGCTTGCGCAAGAACGTCCGCGGCACCTCCGAGGCACCGCGCCTCGTCGTGCACCGCTCTTCCCGCCACATCACCGCTCAGGTTATCGACGACTCCATCGGTCGTACCCTGGCAGCTGCTTCCACTCTGGACGCAGATCTCCGTGGCTTCGAGGGCGACAAGAAGGCCAAGAGCGCCAAGGTCGGCGAGTTGATTGCTGCTCGCGCTAAAGATGCTGGCATCGAGAAGGTTGTTTTCGACCGCGGTGGCTACCAGTACCACGGCCGCGTTGCTGCTCTGGCCGAGGCTGCCCGTGAAGGTGGTCTGAAGTTCTAATGCGCACTTACAAGTCCAACGGAAGGAATGCGTGATGTCGGAACGCGATAAGCGCGAAGGCGGACGTAACTCCGCTGACAACAAGAACAACAACCGTCGTGGTGGCCGCGGTAACGACCGTCGGCAGCAGGACGAGCGTTCGCAGTACATCGAGCGCGTAGTAACTATCAACCGAGTTTCCAAGGTCGTCAAGGGTGGTCGTCGCTTCAGCTTCACCGCTCTGGTCATCGTCGGTGACGGCGAGGGCATGGTCGGCGTCGGCTACGGCAAGGCCAAGGAAGTACCGGCAGCTATCCAGAAGGGTGCTGAAGAGGCTCGTAAGAACTTCTTCCGCGTCCCGATGATTGCTGGCACCATCACCCACCCGGTTCAGGGTGAGACCGCTGCTGGCATCGTCCTGCTGCGCCCGGCTGCTCCGGGTACCGGTCTGATTGCCGGCGGCGCTGTCCGCCCGGTTCTCGAGTGCGCCGGTGTTCAGGATGTTCTGTCCAAGTCGCTGGGTACCAACAACTCCATCAACGTTGTTCACGCAACCGTTGATGCCCTCAAGCAGCTGGTTCGCCCTGAAGAGGTCGCCGCACGTCGTGGCAAGTCCCTCGAAGAGGTCACCCCAGCACGTATGCTGCGCGCACGCGCAGGTCAGGGAGCGTGATTTCCATGGCACTGAAGATTACCCAGGTCCGTGGTACCGCTGGTACCAAGCAGAACCAGAAGGATTCGCTGCGCACCCTCGGCCTGAAGCGCATCAACGATTCCGCCGTTCGCCCGGATACTCCGGCTGTGCGCGGTCTCGTGAACGTTGTGCGTCACCTGGTCGAGGTTGAAGAAGTAGCGGGGGAGTAGGTAAACCATGAGCGAACCAATTAAGCTCCACGACTTGGCCCCGGCTCCGGGTGCTAAGAAGAAGAAGACTCGCGTCGGCCGTGGTGAGGCTTCCAAGGGTAAGACCGCTGGTCGCGGCACCAAGGGCACCAAGGCCCGCAAGCAGGTTTCGGCAGCATTCGAGGGTGGCCAGATGCCACTTCACATGCGTCTGCCGAAGTTGAAGGGCTTCAAGAACCCGGCGAAGGTCACCTTCCAGGTGGTCAACGTTTCGGATCTGGAGCGTCTGTTCCCGAACGGTGGCGACGTCACCATCGCCGACCTGGTTGCAAAGGGCGCTGTCCGCGCTAACCAGCCGGTGAAGGTCCTCGGCGACGGCGACATCAACGTCTCCGTCAACGTCACCGCAACCAAGTTCTCGGGCTCCGCAAAGTCCAAGATCGAGGCTGCAGGCGGCTCTGTCACTGAGGCCTAAAGCATTTAAGCTTTAACAAAAGAGCTCTTAACCCAAGTGAACTGCTCCCCATTAGTTGGACTGAGAAATCAGTTACCGACTAGTGGGGAGTAGTTGTCATTGAGAGCACGAAG
>NZ_JASPJI010000034.1:0-12972 GCF_030232285.1 Corynebacterium sp. MSK047
ACACCCAGAGCATTAGCAGCGGCTCTATAGCCCATGCCCTGCTCAAATAGTTCAACCAATTGCTCGCGCTGATATTCGCTCAGCGAACTTTGTGCTCTCAATGACAACTGCTCCCCACTAGTCGGTAACTGATTTCTCAGTCCAACTAATGGGGAGCAGTTCATAGCTCTGTGTGCGTCTCTTTCTATTCGGCGCCCTGACACCGCTTGCCAGTACTGCTTGCCGATGGCGCCTGCGATTAGGACATATACCTCTGCCTGCGGTACCCTGGCAGGGTTGCTTGACGCAACGATCCTCCTGCTGCATAGCGGTTGGCATGAAAGACAGTGCCAGCGCACCACGCTGTGTAGCCGAAATACAAGAACTAGACCATAGGAGGTGATGAGGTCCGTGCGTCACTACGAAGTAATGATTATTATCGATCCGTCTCAGGATGAGCGCACCGTAGGCCCGTCCCTGGAGAAGTACCTCGACGTTGTCCGCAAGGAGAACGGCAAGGTGGAGAAGGTGGACATCTGGGGTAAGCGCCACCTCGCCTACCCGATCGAGAAGAAGGAAGACGGCATCTACGTTGTCGTCGACCTCACCTGCGAGTCCGCAACCGTGCTGGAACTCGACCGTCGTCTGAATCTGAACGACAGCATCCTGCGCACCAAGGTGCTGCGGGTTGATCGTTAATCTGCGTCATATTTGCGTAGCCAGAGTGCTCGAATGGGGCACACCGGTAATGCGAAAGCCGTAGGATAGCGGGCGAAAGCCCCATCATCAGCTCGACAGAATACAACCGAGGAGAAGAAGCATGGCTCAGGGAGACGTACAAATCACAGTGGTTGGCAACTTGGTTGCTGATCCGGAGCTTAAGTACACCCAGAACGGCACCGCCGTGGCGAATTTCCGCGTCGCGTCGACTCCGCGGGTGTACCGGGATGGCCAGTGGGTTGACGGCGAGGGCATGTTCCTCACTTGCAGCCTGTGGCGTGAGGCAGCGGAGAACGCTGTCGAAAGTCTCTCCAAGGGCATGCGCGTCATCGTCCAGGGTCGTCTGCGCCAGCGCAGCTACGAGACCCGCGAGGGCGAGCGTCGTACCGTCTTTGAGGTTGAGGTCGATGAGGTGGGTCCGTCCCTGAAGTTCGCTCGAGCTCAGGTCACGCGCACTCCACGCAACGGCGGTGGAAACTTTGGCGGCGGCAACCGCGGCCAGGGTGGAAATGCCGGCGGTGGTTTCGGCGGTGGCTTTGGTGGAAACCAGGGCAACCAGGGTGGACAGAGCGATCGCGGTTTTGGTGGCGGAGCCCCTGCGGAAGATCCGTGGAACTCAGCTCCTCCGGCCGGTGGCGGCTTCGGCGGCGATGAGCCTCCGTTCTAAGCTCCTTGCAGCCACGGCACTACGTGACTAGTTTGCAGCAGATTTAGCATCCACAATTCTCATAATCTTTTAAAGACATATCCAGCGAAAGGCAGGGATCATGAAGCTGATCCTCACCGCCGACGTTGACAAGCTCGGTGTCGCAGGCGACATCGTTGAGGTCAAGGCCGGCTACGGACGTAACTACCTGCTTCCTCGCGGACTGGCAATTGTTGCCACCCGCGGCGCAGAAAAGCAGATCGAGGGCATTCGTCGTGCCCAGGAGGCTCGCGCTATCCGCGACCTCGACCATGCACGTGAAGTCAAGCAGAAGATTGATTCGCTCGACAACGTCTCCGTTGCTGTGAAGGCTTCGGAAAATGGCAAGCTGTTCGGTTCTGTCACCAAGGGTGACATCGCCGATGCAGTTCGTAAGGCTTCCGGTCAGGCTATCGACAAGCGCGCAGTCGTGCTTGCTCCGAGCCAGATCAAGTCCCTTGGTAAGCACACCGTTGACATCGCGCTGCACCCGCAGATTACCGCGCATGTTTCCGTACAGGTCGTCGCCGCGTAAGTTCGCGGTTTAGAGTTTTTACTTTGACGGCGGCTGACGAGCACCGCGTTTAAAGACTGCGCGGGCTCTGAGGCCCAATGACAACAGCACACGTGAAGCTCTGATCTTTCGTAGTGAAAGGTCGGGGCTTTTCGTGGTTTAAGGCTGGTTTAAAGCCTTTTACGCAGGTGTTGGAAAGAGCGTCTACGACTTGTCCACAGGCTAACGATGATTGCTGTGGATAAACCTGTGGGTAACTTGCCTGGCTGCCGTGGATAACTTTTCTGGAGAGCGCGAGATTTTTATTAATTTATCGTTAATAATCTCCGCATGAGCAGCATCGATGCTAACGAGGTAACAGAGGATTACATTTGTGCAGAATTAAGGCAAATACGCACTGACCTGCGTAGATAGAATATTTCCGGGTTGAAACTCCGCTACCCCCGTTAACATTCAAGCGGCGGTTTAGGGTTACGGACCGTTCACCTGGACTTTTCTTGATTGTGCACATGTTCTCCCCAGGCTTGTCCACAGGTGCTGTGGATAACTTCGGGGATAAACACCGTAGAAGATTGTTTTCCGGGGCCTTCAAGGGTACTTTTACAGGTCCGTCAATCCGCTCGAACAGGTATAACTGCGGTAGGTAGTCAGGTGTCCAGTGCTGGCGGTCGGAACAGACATATTGAGTGTGACGGTCAGTCAGCAACAGGGTTGAAAAGGCACCTAAGTGGTCCAGAAGGGGAGGAGCTGCTCACGATGAGTCAGCCTGTAGGTGATGGTGGTCATTCCGGAGCAGGGGACGAGGCGTCCTCCTACTCGGTAAATTCCCACGATGATTCCTTCGATGACGTTCCGCTGCCCCCGGAACCGCCGGTAGAGGATGCGCCACCGGAGGAGTATTCCTTCTCTCAGAGCTCGGGCAACGGATCGTCGGCAAGCGGATCTGGGGCGCGGGGCTGGGAGCGAGACCGTGGTCGTGGCGCTCGTGCGAGTGCGGTCGCGGGCGCGACTTTTGAGCGCACGCCGCCGCACAATATCGAGGCGGAGCAGAGTGTGCTCGGCGCGATGCTGCTGAACTCAGAGGTCGTTGCGGATGTGTACGAGCAGCTGACGCCGGAGGATTTCTACCGGCCAGCGCACCAGACGATTTACTCGGCGATTTTGCACCTCTACGGTGAGTCCTCGGAAATTGACCCTATTTTGCTGGCAGGTCGTCTGGATCGAACTGGAGACCTGGAGCGTATCGGTGGTCCGCTGTACCTGCACACCTTGGCCTCCCTGGTTCCAACGGCGGCGAATGCGCAGTTCTATGCCCGCATTGTTGCGGAGAAGGCGACAATCCGTCGCCTGGTCGAGGCCGGCACGAAGATCGCCCAGATCGGCTATGCGGGCGCGGAGGACACGGAGCCGGAGCAGCTGGTGGATGAGGCGCAGCAGCTCATCTTCAGCGTTGGACGTGAGAACACGAAGAATGACTACGTTCCCATCGCCGATGTCCTGGATGACACGCTGGAGGAACTGGATCTTATTACCCAAAACGGCGGTCTGGCGCAGGGTGTGCCGACGGGGATTACCAACCTGGACAAGCTGACGAACGGCCTTCACCCAGGTCAGATGGTGATTATTGCGGCTCGTCCGGGTGTGGGTAAGTCCACGCTGGCGATGGACTTCATGCGTTCGGCATCGATTCGCAACGGCATGACCAGCGCAATTTTCTCGTTGGAAATGTCGCGCAACGAAATCATGATGCGCATCATGTCCGCAGAGGCGAAAATCAACATGGCATCTTTGCGCTCCGGTGACCTGGATGAGCGGGACTGGACAAAGCTGGTCGAGGTCGGCGACAAGATTCGGGATGCTCCGCTGTTTATTGATGACTCGCCGAACCTGACCATGATGGAAATTCGCGCGAAGGCACGTCAGCTGAAGCAGAAGCACGATCTGAAGATGATTGTGGTCGACTACCTGCAGCTGATGAGCTCGGGTAAAAAAGTCGAGTCCAGGCAGCAAGAGGTCTCGGAGTTCTCCCGTCAGCTCAAGTTGTTGGCGAAGGAACTCGAGGTACCGCTGATTGCAATTTCGCAGCTGAACCGTGGTCCGGAAGCTCGCACAGATAAGAAGCCACAGGTCTCGGACCTGCGTGAGTCGGGTTCGCTGGAGCAGGATGCCGATATCGTCATGCTAATTTACCGGCCGGACTCGCAGGAGGCTGACCATGAACGTGCTGGTGAGGCGGATATTATCGTCGCAAAGCACCGTGGTGGACCGACCGGAAGCATTGCTGTGGCCCACCAGCTGCACTACTCCAGGTTCGCCAACCTAGCGGAGGAGCCCAGCGGTTCTCTCTAGGTGCCTGGCCTAGCCACCCAGAATTAGTGCAATCCGGGGGGCTAGGTAAGGTGAGTGACAGTCAATGGGGCGAGTTTTCGTGCGTTGATGGTTTTGAAGGTTTTGAGGGTTACGCGGAGTCGTCGGGAAGCGGGGAAGCACTATGTCACCAACTGCCGCTCCCGTGGCAGCGGAGGCCAAAGCGAAAAGGCAGAAGAGTGCGCCGAAACAGCGCGTCGGTTGGGTAGATGCGGCTAAGGGGCTGTGCATTCTTTTAGTTGTGCTTGGCCATGCCATCACAGAGCTGCAAGCGCACGGTTACTACACGGCGCAGTGGGCGGGGATTAACTTCTTCCTCGGACCAATCCGTATGCCGCTGTTTTTCCTGCTATCTGGTCTCTTTGCCGGCAAGGCACTCAAGGAGTCGTGGCATAAGTTAGCCAATCGCCGAATCTGGGTGATGGTCTATCTCTACGTGATTTGGGTTCCACTGCGTGACTTCGTGCTTTTCCTCATGCCGTATACGCACGTGGATGCCGATGGCATAGTGTCTCCGGCGCCGATTACAGACCATAGCGCGTGGGGGCCGCGAATTTACAACACGCTTCACGCGATCATCGAACCAACTTCCTACCTATGGTTCCTGTGGGCGCTGGCGCTGTTCGCAATTCTCACACGAGCATTCCGCTGGGTACATCCGGTGATTCAGCTCATCGTTACAGGCCTCATTAGTGCATGGGCGCCTTTTGCCTCGTCCAGCTGGTCGTGGGACTTTGTCAGCAAAATGCTGTTCTTCTACGTGCTGGGCATGTACGGCGCGCCCTGGATCTTCCGGATGGCACAGCGTCGCAGTGGTCTCGCACTACTAGTGACGCTGACGGCGTTTCTGTCGGTGGCGATCTGGGTGCAGGCGACCTACTCGAGCTTTAACGAAGGCAACGTCGGCTTCACCCGCGTGTACCTGTCCACCACTGGCGCACTGGCTGCAATCAATATTATGGCGATGCTGCAGAACACTCGCCTAGTTGTGCCTTTTGAAAAGGTTGGCGGCCGAACGCTGCCTATCTTCCTCATGCACATTCCAATGTTGGTTGTGGTCATGATTATTTGTGACCTCATTCTGCCGAAGGACCCACATTTGGTCATCATGACGCCGCTGGTGACTATCATTGCGGCGATGCTGTGTCTTGGTCTGCACAGGTTGCTGCTTGCCATCGGTGCCGGGTGGCTCTTTGTCCGTCCTGTGTGGGTAGTGCGCATGACTACGCCGGGGCAGCGTGCCCTTCAGCGCAGTCAGAATCCTTCTTCCCTGCCTGAAGGCGAGGCTCCGCGGCAGCCTAAGAGCGAACCTGCTTCCTAATTCAGCTCAACAAGGCGGTAGCGTGGAACCGGGAGCCGATCAGGCGGCAGAAGTGACACAGAGAATAGCCATGAAGAAATGAGAAAGCCATGCGTCTAGCAACGTTGCGATACCAGGGTGCAACCCGCGCCGCTGTTCTCGGCGACGGCGTAGCGGTCCTTTTTGATGACCACTGTCTCGGAGATGTGTTAGCGCGGCCAACGTGGCGTCGTGAAGCGGAAGAACTCTTGGCGGAGGCGGGGAACAACCCTGACAACGTCATGGCGGAGAGCGCGTGGGCGTTCGCACCGCTGATTACGCGGCCGGGCAAAATCGTCTGCGTCGGCTTGAACTATGCCGCGCACATCGACGAGATGGGGCACCAGCGCCCCGAGGTGCCAACGTTATTCGCGAAGTTTGCCGATGCCGTCGCCGGTGCGAAGGATGATATCCGAGTGCCGGAGGCCTGCGCGGAGAAGCTCGATTACGAAGGCGAGCTCGCGGTTATCGTCGGCGAGACCTGCCTGCGGGTGTCGGAGGAGCAGGCACAGGACGCTATCGCTGGGTACGCGATTATGAATGACTTCACTCAGCGCGATTTCCAGTACGCTACCGCGCAGTGGCTACAGGGGAAGACGTTGCAGCGCGCCAGTGCTTTCGGGCCGTGGATGCTCACGGCCGATGCTTTCGATGCGGACTCCGCGCGGGTGCGCACATACGTCGACGGGGAGCTGCGCCAGGATGCACCGATTGCGGACCTTGTTTTCTCCCCGGCGAAGTTGATCGCCTACATCTCACAGTTCGTGCAGCTGAACCCGGGCGATGTCATCTCCACGGGAACGCCGGCGGGTGTTGGCCACGGCATGAGCCCGCAGACCTACCTTCAGGATGGTCAGGAAATGGTCATCACCATCGATGGCCTGGGTAAACAAGCCAACACTGTCCGCATCAACCACTAGCACGCGCCGCTTTACGACGTTCCCGCGAACCCGGCGGGAATGAATCGACCCCCGCGTGCGTTGTGGGAGACTAACGGGTAAAAACCTACGTAAAGAACGTGAAGTTAGAACACGACGTTAAAGAGTAAGAGGAGTTAGACCCATGGCAACTGTTGATATTACGAACGAGACTTTCGCTGAGACTATTCAGAACAACGACATCGTGCTCGTTGATGCCTGGGCATCCTGGTGCGGTCCGTGCCGCCAGTTCGCCCCGATTTATGAGAAGGCTTCCGAGAAGCACTCAGAGGTAGTGTTCGCAAAGCTGGACACCGATGCCAACCAGGAGGTTTCGGCAGCCCTGGGCATTCAGTCGATTCCGACGCTGTTTGTTTTCCGCGAGGGAATCCTGCTGTTCCAGCACTCTGGTGTGCTGCCGGAGGCCGCCCTGAGCGATCTGGTTGGCCAGGCTTCGGAGCTGAACATGGATGATGTCCGTGCGCAAATTGCCGAGCAGGCCGCACAGGATAGCGCTACCGAGTAAACTCTGCGGTTCAGCCCGCATACTGTGCGTTTTCCGACTTGGAGCACTTCCGCGTAAGCCCCCGCGCCTGAACTAGCCCTCAAGCGCGCGGGGGGCTTTTTGTATCTAGTCCGCGCGCTGGCCACGAATGAGCCAGCCAATACCAAAGCCAGCGAGTGCTGCTACTAGCGCCCACAGGGCTGGAGCGACTTTGTTTGAGTCCTCCTCAATCGACAGTGGTGCGCTGGTGCGGGCGTGCTTTGTCTCCTTCTCACCTGTTGGCAGAACCTGCCCGTCTGGGAACACGTGCTTGACAGCTTCGGTGAGTTCGTTGGCGGTCAGGTTTTTGCCCAGAACCGCGATAGCGTAACGGTCATCGTCGCCAAGGAATCCGGCAGTGGTGTGCTGCTCTTCGTACCAACCGGACTTGTTGGCAATCGTTTCCTTCGGTAGCGCTGCACGCAGACCGAAGTTCTGGTCTGCATCGCCGTAGGAGTAGCGCGGCAGTGAGTACATCAGCTGACGCATGTATTTGGTCTCCGTGTCGCTCAGCCCGCCTTCTTCGCTCAGCATCCGGTCAAAGTAGGCAACCATGTCGGCTGGCGTACTGGTGGTGGCTCCCCACATAGGTGAGCCGACAGTCTTATCCGAGAGGCCGTAGCGCTGTCGGACATTGTCAACGATGCGTACACCGCCGTAGGAATCCCACAGCTCGTCAGTTGCTTCGTTGTTGGAGTATCGAATCATGTCGTCGCGCAGCATGGCGTCGGGGTTGCCCTCAACCGGCATATCGCCCTCGCCAGCGACGATCTCGCCCTTCTTCGGCTGCGTGTAGTTGGAATAGGCCACAACGTCGGCGACGAATACCTTCATCAGGCTGGCGAGGCGAAAAACATCATCACAGTGTGAGTTGCAGATGAACTCACCGGTCTGGCGATCCAGAATGCCCATGCCGAGCATGCCGCCCTTAGCATCGAAGTTCTCGGTCACTTCGTCGAGACGAGTTTGCACGCCAAGGCCCCACTGGGTCTTCGCCCCTGGCACAAGTGGGGGAAACTCCTTCGGCTCACTTTTCACAGTGCTTTCCGACGGCTCCGTCGAGGACGTTTCCGATGTCGGTGAAGAGGTTTTCTCGGTCGACTTCTCAGCCGACTGTTCCGCCGACTTCTCTGCGGTTCGCCCTGTGCTCTTCTCGGGAGCCTTTTCAGCTGGCTTTTCGGTGGTCTTCTTGGTTTTTGCGTCGGAGGGCTTAGCCGGCTCCGTTGACGATGGAGCTGCTACGACTACCTGCGAAAATGCACCGGTATCGGTGGAGTCAGCAGTTGCGGTGACTGTCGCGTTAGCCAGCGGCGCAGTTGCTGACAGAGTAATTACCGCGGCGAGACTCGCGGCCAGTCCGCGGTACGCGCGTTGAGGGCAATGAACCATGTTTAGAGAGTTTACAACTCTGGGGGAGTCTTGCTTGTCGGTAACCAGCTCTTTCCGTTTGCCGAGAGAGAGCGAGCTAGCTCACGTACAATTTTTTAAGAGATGGAATCTTCTCGGTTCCGATTAGTTATTCCGCATATGTTGAGGAAGGTTGGATTTGCATGGCTAATCCATTTGCCAAGGGCTGGAAGTACATGATGTCTTCGTTCGATAAGAAGATCGAGGACAATGCGGATCCTAAGGTTCAGATTGCACAGGCAGCTGAGGCCGAGCGTCAGCGCCATCAGGAGATTCAGCGTCAGGCTGCGGCTATCATCGGCAACCGCAATCAGCTGGAAATGCAGCTGGGGCGGTTGACCTCTGAGCGTGACAAGATTACCGAGAACACCCGGCAGGCACTCGCCAATGCGGATCAAGCTCGTGCCAAGGGCGATGAGGCCACTGCACAGAAGATGGAAAGCACTGCTGAGGTGTTTGCCACCCAGCTGGTGAATGTTGAAAAGGAGCTGGAAAATACTACGCAGCTCCACCAGCAGGCCGTATCTGCTGCTGAGGAGGCACAGCGTCAGGCGCAGCAGTCGCAGGCTCGCTACGAGCAGATTAAGCAGGATATCCGCAAGCTGGAGTCGCAGGCCGATCAGGCCAAGATGCAAGAGACCGCGTCGAAGACTCTCCAGAGCATGCAGGGTATTTCCGAGGATCCGAATGTGCCGACTTTGGATTCGGTCCGTGAGAAGATTGAAGGCCGCTACGCCAATGCGTTGGGCGCTCAGGAGCTCGCGGAATCCTCACAGGCAGGTCGCATGGCTGAGATCGAGACTTCGACTCGCGATGCCGCTGCTGACATGCGTCTGGCCGAAATTCGTGCCCAGATGAGTAATGAAAACGCTGCTCTCGAATCCGGTTCTGCCGCGAAGGATAACGCCGGCGAGCTGGAGTCCGCCGAGTCCGCCGAGGCTGTCGAGGACACCACAACGGACGCAGACGAAGCGAAGTAGCGTTCACCAGTTGCCAACAATCGCCAACAAGAAAGTGTCGGGGTTTATGTCAGTTTGAGCGGGAAAAACCACCCTAAACTGACATAAACCCCGACACTTTCTCGCACCAGCAGCGCCAGCAGCGACAGTAGCGCCAGCAGTGCTGAAGCCACCGAAACTGCTGAATCCGTGAGGCGCGCTACTACTCCAATTCGCCGTTCTTCCGCGCGAGCAGCACTCCGCGGATACCGGCGTGGAAACCATCGCGCAGATTGACGCGCTGCGTCTCCGTCAGCGTGTATTCGTGCAGGGTTTCGCACGCAAACTGCAGCAGCGGACGATCAATGTCCGGCGGCAGCCCACCACCTGAGAGCAAGTGGGCACTATCGCGCGCCTGCTCGTTTGCAATATTCTCGTACCACCAGTTCGCGTACTGCTGTCCCACATCGAACGGCGTCTGAAAACCCGCGGATGCCCACACCTCGTTCGGCAGGGGCACGTATCGACTACGCAGCTTCCTCCTTGGCGCCATCATCGAAGGATTCGGCCGCGGACTTGGTTTCGGCGCACTCGTGTTGGCACCGTCTTCGCTTGTCGACGGCTCCGTCGCCGACTCCTCGCCTCCAACTGCAGTCGACGATGCGGAATCGGAGGCAGACGCGCCTGCATGCTCGGCTCCGGTGTTGTTCGCAGTGTCGTTACCAGCCCCACTGCCAGTGTTGACTGTCGCGCCGGGCATGGTCGCTGGAGAAGGCTGCGCTGGCTGCGTTTGCTGTGTTGGCGAGGCAGCCGAAACGCCCGAAGCAGCGGAATCCACCCGTGTAGCTTCCGAACCGCCGGTGCGCTCTACCTCAGCGCGGTGCTCAGCCTGCGCCGGGATTTCCCGGGCACCCATCTTGGCCGCGTGCTCGACCTCGTTGAACTTCGGCGAGTCGGCCTTGGCCGTCGGCGTGGCTGCGGCATTGTCTTCGCTGCGACAGTCGGAGTCGCTGTCAGCCGTGGGGGATGGCACAACGCGCTGGTCCTGCGGAACCTCCGGAGTTCCGGCCTCCGGCGAAGCAGCGTCACCGTCGGCGGCGGAGGGAGTGTTCTCCGTGCCGTCGTCAAGCGAGCCCTCGCCCGGAGGAGTGATGCGCGTATCCGGCACGCAGGTAGCGCCGAGATCTTCGATTGGTTCGGCATCGCCCAGCGGCTTATTCGTGCGGACGACCGGTGGGATTGGGCCTTCGAGGACATTGAGCTGCATGGCGTCGGCGAAGTCCTCGCGGGGATCGAGGATTGTCGTCGAATCGCAGGCATGGCGAAGTGCACCGGACATGGAGTCCCAGCCGAAGCCGTAGAGATGCACGCGCACACCGGCAGCCGAAGCCTCGGCGACGCCGGGCAGCATGTCCGCATCGCCCGAGACCAGCACGATATCGGAAACTTGGTTGCGCAGGCCGGCGACAACCATGTCTGCGACGAGCCGAGTATCGACGGCCTTCTGCGTCCGTCGGTCACCCCATTCAATGAGTTGACCTGCGCGCAGCTGCACACCATCGATCGTGCGCAGTGAGCGCTGGTAACGATGCGGCCCCGACTCCGGGATGCCGTCGTACCAAAGTTGCCGCTGAACTGGCTGGTTCAGCTGCTGGTTAATCATTCGGTCAAGGACGCTAACTACTTCTCTAAGGTCGATTTCTAATTGCCCGCGGGCTCCGGTTTCCCACGAGTTGTAAAAGCTCGCCAATAAATATGACGTATCGACGAACACCAATGTGCGTTCAAGCATGGCTCCTAATTCCTGATTCTTTATTAACTAAATAAGCAAACCGGTTACATCGACAAGGATGCCCGAATAATTCATTCTATGCGCTAAACATGTTTAACTTCAGGGACTATTCTTAATAAGCCGCATCACTTTGACCGCTCTTCGCGGGTTGGCAGGAGTGCGAGTCGACGAGAAGGCACCGATCAATTTAGGTATTGACGTGCAAAGAAATCGCCCCGCGAAGAGTACGACCACACAGGAGAAGGGGAGTTACAAACAGGTATGAGACGCTGGTTCGGCCTATTGGTTCTCATTACTGTGTTGGGACAAGCGGTTTTCAACGGCGGTCGCGTGCTGCTTTCTTGGCGAGTCCTCGATTTTGGCGGTTCCGCCGCCACCGTCGGCTGGTTCACTGCCGCATTTTCACTTGTACCTCTTATTATTGCGCTTCCCGCCGGCAAGCTTGTCGACAGTCATCGCGCCACCGAAGTCATGTACTCCGGTCTCGTCGCCACCGTCATCGCGGCAGCAGTAATGGCGCTCTCGCCGAACCTACCTATTCTTCTGCTCGGCTACGTCGCCCTGGGGTTTGCCCACATGACCACGCTCATCGCCGCTCAAGGCATGGTTTCACACCTGCGTGGCGGCGTCGCCGGGCTCGATAGCCTCTTTGCTTATTTCACGCTCGGAATTTCCGTCGGGCAGTTCCTCGGCATCGTCGGTGCAGGTCTGCTCACTCCTAACCACGACGGCAGCGCCATGACCGCCACCACTTCTGCGCTCTGGGCGATGACGGGAATCGGCGCGGTCGCCCTGATCATCGGCTGGCCGGTCGCAACTGCTTATCGACGGCACGAAGCGAATGCAGCCGCCGAAGTGCAAGCTGCTAGCTCAACTGAGCAATCCCCGGCGTCGACTGTTAGCGACCGCAGCCGGATGGACAAGAGGCGGCCGGCGCAGGCCGAAGCCAGCGGCGCATCGGTCCTAAGCATCCTGCGTATCGACGGCATGTCCAGCGCCATGGCTGTATCAATTGCGGTCATCGTAGCCATTGACCTGTTGACGGCATATGTGCCGGTGCTGGGACGCGAACTGGGCTTTAGTGTTGCCGAGGTGACGGCAATCCTTGGTGCGCGTAGTGGCCTCGCGATTATTTCCCGAGCCCTCATGCCGACTGTTTTGCACCGAGCTAATCGCAATCGAGTCCTTATCATTGCAGTTTGTGCCGGTGTCCTGCCGCTTTTGGCAATGCCGTGGCTACAGAGTGCGTGGCTGATGGTTGTCGCGGTTGGTATCTGTGGCTTGGCGTGGGGTTTTGTCATGCCCATGTCAATGACGTGGGTGAGCTCCCTGGTGGATGCCGAGGTGCGCGCTCAGGCGCTATCCATCCGACTGATGGGTAACCGCTTGGCGCAGGTCATCCTGCCGCCGGTTGCTGGTTTGGGTGCTACCGCGATGGGTGCAGGCAGCGTGTTTCTGGGTGCGGGTGCGCTGATGGGGGTCGCGTCTGCCACTGCTTGGCGACGACTCGCAGGTGACAAGGCGGCTCTGACTAAGTAATTGGTCGATTGCTGAGTTGCTGAAAAGTAGCGCCCGAGCCGTAGGAAGGCTCAAATCTGGCGTACAGGGTTAACTAAAGTGATTCGTTTTCCAGGTTCTACCAGCGGATTCGCTTAAATAGGGGCATGTGTGTAATGTATTCGGAGGTCAGCGCGGCCAGGCAGTTTATGTGTTTGGCTGGCTGATGTGGGGGAAATGTTTTCGTGCGGTTAGCCGCTGGGAGTCGTTGGT
>NZ_JASPJI010000035.1:0-11976 GCF_030232285.1 Corynebacterium sp. MSK047
ACTTTGTGCTCTCAATGACAACTGCTCCCCACTAGTCGGTAACTGATTTCTCAGTCCAACTAATGGGGAGCAGTTCAGTTGCGGGAAGGGTCTCTTTTTGTGTGTGGAGATGGGCACGGGCTGCAAATGTGAAACTGTGCGAGTTTATGACACTTTCAGGCCATTTTTCGCGCGATTTCTGTCATAAACATAGTCAGTAACTCGGATCGATAAGTGGGCAGACCGCCCCCTTGCACCGCCCGCGCAGCCCGCACCGCCCGCGCAGCCCGCTAGCCACTGGGAAACGCACATCCGAGCACACGGAGCCGAGCAGACAGCAGAACCGCCTAAACACGCACAACCAAAGCGCGTGTTTAGGCGGTTCGAGCAGGAATCAACAGCCGGTAACCACAGCGGTTAATACAGCCGCTGACCGGCAGCTAGCTACGCGGTAACCTCGACGTTCTTCTCCGAAGCAACAGTGGCGGCAGCCGCATCGCCTTCAAGCGAGCCAGTGACTTCTGCGCTCCCACCGACAGTGCGGTAACCGTGCTGGAAAAGTACTGCAGTCAAAGCGGTGCAGATACCAGATCCGGCAACGTGAACCGGCACCAATGCCTCCGGTACACCGGACCAATACTGAATCATTCCAACTACGCCCTGAGCCAAAATGAACACAACGAGTGCGATGGCAACCTTACGCACAGGTGCAAAGGCTTCCGAGGCCAGCAGACCGAAAATGAGGCCGATAACCAGGCCAAGGTAGAGGTACATAAAACCAGCGTGGATATGTGCCAGGTCAACAATCGGTAGCTGGAGGCGATCCTCCGGGAGCACCGAAGCATCTCCAGCGTGTGGTCCAGCACCGGTGACCATAGTTCCGGTAATCAGCGTCATCGTCAGGGCCAAGCCGGAGGCGGCAGCCAGATAGCGCAGATAGCGCGGGTACATGCGGGTAGCAGTGCCGTCGTCAGGCTCAGAAATCTTGACGAAAAGCATGCCAGCGAGCCAGACCAGAATCATCGAAGGCAGGAAGTGCAGCGCTACGGCGTACCACTTCAGGTCAACCCAAACGGAGATACCGCCGATAACAGCCTGGACGATAACGCCGAGACCGTTGAGGAAGGCCAGCAACTTGATTTCCTGACGGCGACCGACACGCATAACCGAAAGGAAGAGCAGAAGTGTCAGAGCAACCAGCACAAAGGTGAGCAGCCGGTTGCCAAACTCAATAATCTGATGGAGCATTTCTGCTTCCCCCGCGACAGGAACGAAGCTGCCTGGGTGACATTCAGGCCACGAAGCACAACCGAGACCTGAACCAGTAACACGGACGATAGAACCGGTTACCGCAATTGCCGCCTGTGCAATCAAAACCAGCAGGGCATAGAGCTTCTGGCGCCCGATTGGTGTCAGCGGCAAAAACGATAGGGGCAAACTTCGATCTGCAGTATTCACATTAAGAAATTCTACCCATGCTGGCGGAAAATGGTAATAAGCGAAACCCCTGCGTTGGGCTGCGCTTTTCTATGCAGATTCCCCGACAGATTCCTAGTCATTCGGCATATCAAAACGGAACCAGCGGGCCGCCAGTGCAGCGCCAAGGACACCCCACACAACCAGCACCCCGACAGCTGACCAATGGACGGACATGGCCAATGCCGCGGAGATCACGTCGGTAAGCGCGACGGACGGCAAGAGGTGTAGCAGTACAGAGCTGATGCCATCTAGCGACGGTGCAACGGCCACATACGTAGTAGCACCAATGAGGATGAACCAGATCAGGTTAGCCAGACCTAGGATTAGCTCGGCTCCCAACGTACCTCCCATGAGCAAGCCCAATGAGGTAAAGACGAACGTTCCCAGAAGCATCCCCACATAAGCCAGCAGCCAGCCGCCAATCGACAGCTCTGCGCCAAGGGCGAGCCCCACGAGACTAAACAGTACGTACTGCAACGTGACGGTGGTGCAAACCGACACAATCTTGCCTGCGATAATACCCCAGGGTGGCACGCCTGAGGCGCCGATGCGCTTCAGGGCTCCGTAACGGCGGTCAAAGCCCACGGCAATTGCCTGTCCGGTAAACCCTGCAGACATGACGGAAATCGCCAGCACCATGGGGAAGATACGCTCGAGCGGATCATCGAGCTCCAACACCGGCACCATCACCAGGCCGATGAGCATCGCCAACGGGATAATGATGGTGAGGAGCATTTGCTCACCATGTCGCCAGAAGAGCTTCGTTTCCAACCACGCCTGCGACATGACCAACTTCGCCATGTCCGAACGCTGTGGCGCCGGGGCGAAAGTGCCCTTTGCAAAGCGGGAGGCATCAGACCTCCGTGCGGTAGTCATTAGCTCCTCATCTCCGTTCCAGTGATCTGCAAGAAGACATCTTCAAGCGATTGCGTCGCCCTATTCATCGAGGTGATCAGCACCTCTTGCTGCTCGCAACTCTGCGCCAAGACAGTCAAGGCGCGCGGTGAAGCCTCACCAATCAGGGAAAACTCTCCACCGCCAGAACGCTGCAGACGCTGTGAAAGACCGGACTCGCTAAAGCTGCGGTTGACCTCTTCGAAGTCAAGGCTGCCTCGAACGCTGATCTTCATAGCAATGCTTGACGACGTTCCCTGGAGAGCCGATGCGCCTGCGCTAGTGATCTCCTCGGTGGTACCGGCCACAACTAAATGGCCCCGGTCGATAATCGCAACGTCGTCGGCAAGCGATTCGGCCTCGTCCATGAGGTGCGTTGTCAGGACCACGGTGACCCCATCACGGCGCAGCGACGAGATGAGATCCCAGACGGCTAGACGGGACTGAGCATCGAGGCCTGCTGTCGGCTCGTCGAGGAACACAAGCTCCGGGCGTCCGACCAGGGCACATGCGAGCGACAGTCGCTGCTGCTGACCGCCAGAGAGCCTGCGGTAGTTCGTCTTACGATGGCGTTCTAGGCCAACGACTTCAAGAAGCCAATCAGTGTCCAGCGGGTTTGCGGAGTAACTGGCAACGAGGTTCAGCATTTCGCCAACGCGAACACCGGGGTAGGCACCTCCGCCCTGGAGCATGATGCCAATGCGACTGCGCAGTGTTGTGGTTTGAGTGACCGGGTCGAGATCGAGAATGCGAATTCGCCCTTCATCCGGCTTGATGAAGCCCTCACACATTTCAACGGTTGTGGTCTTACCAGCACCGTTGGGGCCGAGGAGCGCAAGAACCCTACCTCGATCCAGGGAAAGCGAAAGGTCTGATACAGCCTCAACGTCATCGAATTTCTTCGTTACGTTCTCAAGGCGCAGAGCAGGAGAATTGGCAGCGTTATTCACGGTTAGTCAGTCTAATCTCACAGTTTTAATGAAGGCGAAATACCTTAGATCGCGTCGAGTACGCCAAGATGACGAACATGACTGCGACGAAGAATACCAACGCCAGTAGGTAAATCTGAGCGACGGTGCCCGGAGGCAACCCCAGGCCGCGTGGTAGTACTACAAAACTGAAAATTGCCGAGTACAGAACCACGGCAATGCGAAATTGTACCCGGTTGGCCCAAGCGGACAGGGGCACGATGGCCCATAGCAGGTACCAGGGGTGCACGACGGGGAAGAGGATTACTAGAGCGAACATCGCCAGGCCGTAGCCGCCGAGCGGGTGAATGCGCCCACGGAACGTCGCTAACAGCATGCGCAGGAGCCAGGCAGCCACCAGCACTACGCCAATGCCGCGGGTAAACAGCAAAGCACTGTCGCTGATATCGCCGAGACCCAGAAGCCTGCCGAAGAAACCAGCGATAATCCCGAGCAGGGTAGTCAGCGACATCCAACTGCGCACCGTTGCGGCGCCACCCTGCGCGGTAATCCAACCAAAGCCCAGACCAGTTCCTAAGGAGACAACGACTGCCGTGACGACGGTTATTGCGCCCGTCACTACTGCGGAAAGAGCAACGGCCTTCCAGGTACTGCCAAACTTTCGAGCCAGCCACATGCCGGCGAAGCCGAGCGCCACGAAACCAGTGACTTTGACCATTCCGGCGAGACTGATGAGCACAATACCGCCTGCATACATTGCCCACGATCGACCTCGGCTTTGGTTCTCGTGTCCGATCGGTCCGGGTTCTGGCAGCTCATCGGGCACCATCGATTGCGCAGGGCCGTGGATAGCGCGCAGACACAGTTCGAGACCAACGAGCAGGAGTGCCAGCAGCAGGGCCTCATTGTGGATACCGCCCACGAGGTGTAGCAATACCAGCGGATTGAGCGTGCCCAGCCAGAGGGTGAACTGTGAGCTAACGCCGCAGCGGCGGCCAAGCTGCACCAGCGCCCAGGACACCACGAGAAGCGAAACAATGGCGACGAGTCGATGCAGAAAGACGGAAGCGATCACCCCGTCGCTGGTTATCTTGGCGATACCCCATGCCACTGCGAGGGCTGTGGGGCCGTATGGGCTCGGAGAGTGCGACCAAATCAATGGCACCGATCGGGCAAGTGGGTCGTTGGCTCCCAATAGGTCAACAGGTCCTGCGAGGTAGGGATCCATACCCCGCTCCACAATTGCAGCCTGCGCCAAATAGGAATAGATATCCTGCGTAAACAGGGGAGCGGTAAACATCAAGGGCAATACCCATGCCGCGTAGGTGCGTATGAGCATCGGAGTAGTCACTGCGGTGACGCGAGTCCGCGCACCGGCCAGAACGAAAGCGCCGACACCCAACCAGGCTGTGACTAACATGCCAATGCCCACGAAGGTGACGATTGTCGTTGCCACCAACATTCGACCGAGGATTAGCCCAAGTGGTGTACCCCAAAACTCATTTCCAACCACCGGTGTCGCGCCTGCGCCAATCCCAGCGACCATAATAAAGATCGCACCGAGAGCACCCAGCCAACGCAGCCAGGTGAAGCGTCTGAGTTCGCGGTAATTGATGCGGTGTTGGAGCGGCTGTTCTGAGCCCTGGTGGAGGGTTGCCGACCTAGAACCGGCCAGACCAATTTTCGGAATGGCGTCACGCACCCCGAGAGCGTCGTCGAAGGCGGACGAGCGGCGCGGGGTAGGTCGGTTAGTTTTCACAAAGTCACATAGTAGACGATTCGACACGCCGAAAGGGCGTTCTAATCAGCGACGTTGCATTGATATTTAAATGCGTTGGACATTGTGGCCCAATTACGACACAATTATGTTGTCTAATACACCAGCGGCGCAAGTGGGATACTTGCCTCGCTGAGCCACCTAGACACCCATTATTATCCAGCAGTCCAATCGCAGGAGGTGACTCACCAGTCATGGCAGATCGGAAGCCGACAGTCAATGATGGTGATACGCGCAAGCGCATTCTCCAATTGCTTCTGGAACACAACCCGGCGTCCGCGACTTTTATCGCAGACACCCTGGGACTATCCGCTGCAGGCGTCCGCCGTCATATTGACATTCTGGTGGACGAAGGTCTTGCCGAAACCGCTCCGGCACCCAGCACCGGCCCCCGGGGCCGAGGCAGGCCAGCAAAGTCCTATCGCCTGACAGATCGGGGCCGCGCTAGATTCGGGCACGCTTACGACGATCTTGCCAGTGCAGCTCTGACCGCACTGCGCAAGGCCGGTGGTGAGCAGGCAGTTGCCCAGTTTGCCCGTCAGCGCATTGATGACATTCTGCTCGGCGTCACCCCAGTGGGGCAGGACGCAGAGAAGGAAGAGGTCGTAGAGGCCGTCGTCGATGCTTTCCGACGGGCCGGGTACGCGGCAACTATCAACCAGAACACTGGCGGCGTGCAAATTTGCCAGCACCATTGCCCAATTAGCCACGTAGCCTCCGAGTTTCCGGAGCTCTGCGCGGCGGAGCATGAAGCCGTTAGTAAATTATTAGGTCAGCACACCCAACCGTTGGCGACTATCGCTGATGGAAACGGTATCTGCACTACGAATATCCCACTCACTCCCGTAACAAAGACACTTACTGAATCGCCACAAGAAAGGAGCGGAGAATGACCCTCGCCCATGAGAACTCCACCGACGTGGCTGAATCCACGAAGGCTGCCACTCCGCAGACTGACGAAGAGATTATCGAGTCCATTGGTGCCTACCAGTTCGGTTGGCACGACCCGGATACCGCTGGCGCTTCCGCGAAGCGTGGCCTGTCTGAAGCGGTCGTTCGCGATATTTCGGCTAAGAAGAACGAGCCGGAGTGGATGCTTGAACGTCGCTTGAAGGCTTTGGAAATCTTCGACCGCAAGCCGCTGCCCACCTGGGGCGCGGATCTGTCGGGCATCGACTTCGACAACATTAAGTACTTCGTTCGCTCCACCGAGAAGCAGGCCCAGACCTGGGAAGACCTGCCGGAGGATATTAAGAACACCTACGACAAGCTCGGCATTCCGGAGGCTGAGAAGCAGCGCCTGGTCGCAGGTGTCGCCGCTCAGTACGAGTCTGAGGTTGTCTACCACCAGATTCGCGAGGATCTGGAGGCCCAGGGCGTTATCTTCCTGGACACCGACACCGCTCTCAAGGAGCACCCGGAGCTGTTTAAGGAGTACTTCGGCACCGTCATTCCGTCCGGTGACAACAAGTTCTCCGCTCTTAACACCGCAGTCTGGTCCGGCGGCTCCTTCATTTACGTGCCGAAGGGCGTCCACGTGGACATCCCGCTGCAGGCATACTTCCGTATCAACACGGAAAACATGGGACAGTTCGAGCGCACGCTCATTATTGTCGACGAAGATGCCTACGTGCACTACGTCGAGGGCTGTACCGCTCCGATTTACAAGTCCGACTCGCTGCACTCGGCTGTTGTGGAGATCATCGTGAAGAAGGGTGGCCGCTGCCGCTACACCACGATCCAGAACTGGTCGAACAACGTCTACAACCTGGTTACCAAGCGCACCAAGTGCGAAGAGGGCGCAACCATGGAGTGGATTGACGGCAACATCGGTTCCAAGGTCACCATGAAGTACCCGGCAGTGTGGATGACCGGTCCGCATGCCAAGGGCGAGGTGCTGTCCGTGGCTATGGCTGGCGAGGGCCAGTTCCAGGACACCGGCGCCAAGATGGTGCACATGGCTCCGCACACGAGCTCCAACATCGTGTCCAAGTCCGTGGCCCGCAACGGTGGCCGCGCTGCCTACCGCGGTCTGGTGCAGGTCAACAAGGGTGCCAAGCACTCGCACTCCAACGTCGAGTGTGACGCACTCCTGGTGGACACGATTTCACGTTCGGACACGTACCCATACGTGGATGTCCGCGAGGACGACGTCACCCTCGGCCACGAGGCAACGGTTTCCAAGGTCTCTGACGATCAGCTTTTCTACCTGATGAGCCGCGGCATCGAGGAAGAAGATGCAATGGCCATGGTCGTGCGCGGCTTTGTCGAGCCCATCGCCAAGGAGCTCCCGATGGAATACGCCCTCGAGCTCAACCGCCTCATTGAACTGCAGATGGAAGGTTCGGTCGGTTAATACCAATGACTACGACGATTAACAACGAAAACCAGGCTGCTCATAGCCGTCGCGTGCTGGCGAACAAGGGCGACGTTTTCTCATCCTTCAACGTGGAGGACTTCGCCGTGCCGCATGGCAAGGATGAAGAGTGGAAGTTCACGCCGCTGCGTAAGCTCCGCGGTCTCCACAACGGCACCGCAGCAGAGCCGGTTGCAGCCTCAATTTCGGTCGAGACTGCTGGTCAGGATGGCGTCGCTGTGGACGTCGTCAAGCGTGACGACGAGCGCCTTGGTCGCGCCGGCGCCCCAACGGACCGCGTGGCAGCACAGGCGTACTCCAACTTCGACGATGCGCACATCGTGACCTTCGCGAAGAACTCGGTGTCCAAGGAGCCTGTCGTCATCGACATCGATGGTCCGGGCGAGGACAAGGTGTCCTACGGCCACATTGTCATTGACGTGCAGTCCCATGCCGAGGCCGTCTGCGTCATTAACTACCGAGGCAGTGGCACGTTCGCGGACAACATCGAGTTCGTAATCGGCGACGGCGCCAAGCTGGGCGTCGTGACCATGGTGAACTGGAACGAAGATGCCGTTCATGGCTCTGCGCACCACGTTCGTGTCGGCCGCGATGCTACGCTGCGCCACACTGTCGCAACGTTTGGCGGCGAGGTTGTCCGTATCGTTCCGCGCGTTGCTTTCACGGCACCCGGCGGCGACGTCGATCTGCTGGGCGTGTACTTCGCTGATGCCGGTCAGTACTTTGAAAACCGCATGCTGGTCGACCACGCTGTGCCGAACTGCCGCTCCAACGTGATGTACAAGGGCGCGCTGCAGGGCGAGCCGAATGTCGCTCATCGTGAGGCCCGCACCGCGTGGGTGGGAGACGTGCTCATTCGTGCAGAAGCGACGGGCACCGACACCTACGAGCTCAACCGCAACCTGCTGCTCACCGAAGGCGCGCGTGCCGACGCAGTTCCGAACCTGGAAATTGAAACCGGTGAGATTGCCGGTGCTGGGCACGCTGCCACCGTTGGCCGCTTCGACGAGGAACAGCTCTTCTACCTGCTCTCGCGCGGTATTCCGGAGCTGGCCGCTCGCCGTCTGGTGGTTCGCGGCTTCTTCAGCGAGGTCATCAACCTGATTCCGGTCGAGTCCGTTCGCGAGAAGCTTGAAAAGCTCGTTGACGAAGAGCTCAACACCGCTGGCTTCTAACCGCTTATCTTCTTTCTCACCCTTTCCGTCCTGTCAACCCGGAAGTGCCGGGGGACAGGCCACTTACACCGATTAAAGGAAAAGATTTCACTATGAGCACTTTGGAAATCCGTAACCTCCACGCGCAGGTGCTGCCGACCGATGAGTCCGCCGAGCCCAAGGAGATTTTGAAGGGCGTCAACCTGACGATCAACTCCGGCGAAACCCACGCTGTGATGGGGCCGAACGGCTCTGGTAAATCCACCCTGAGCTACACCATCGCAGGTCACCCGCGTTACGAAGTCACCGAGGGCGAGATTCTCCTCGACGGCGAAAACGTGCTGGAGATGAGCGTCGACGAGCGCGCTCGCGCTGGGCTCTTCCTGGCAATGCAGTACCCGGTCGAGGTCACCGGCGTGTCCATGTCCAACTTCCTGCGCTCTGCAGCAACCGCTGTCCGCGGCGAGGCTCCGAAGCTGCGCCACTGGGTCAAGGAGGTCCGTGAGGCAATGGCTGACCTGGAGATCGATTCGTCGTTCTCCGAGCGCTCCGTCAACGAGGGCTTCTCCGGTGGCGAGAAGAAGCGTCACGAGATTCTGCAGCTCGACCTGCTGAAGCCGAAGTTCGCCATCCTGGACGAGACCGACTCCGGCCTGGACGTCGACGCTCTGCGCGTTGTCTCTGACGGCATTAACCGCTACCAGGACGAAAACGACGGCGGCATTCTGATCATTACTCACTACCAGCGCATCCTGAACTACGTGAAGCCGGACTTCGTCCACGTCTTCCACGATGGTCGCTTCATCACCTCCGGTGGCCCGGAGCTTGCAGACGAGCTGGAAGAGCACGGCTACGAGAAGTACATCAATGCCTAACGCCGAACTACTCAGCCCATCACTCCGCGAGGACTTTCCGATTCTGTCGCGCACTGTCCGTGACGGAAAGCGGCTGGTCTACCTGGACTCCGGAGCGACCTCGCAGCGCCCCAAGCAAGTCATCGATGCTGAGGTGGAGTTCCTAACCCACCACAATGCACCGGTGCACCGCGGCGCTTACGAGATCGCTGAGGAGGCCACGGACGCCTACGAAGATGCCCGCGAAGCCATCGCTGGCTTCATCGGCGCCGACTATGACGAGCTGGTCTTCACCAAGAACGCCACCGAAGCGTTGAACACAGTGGCATTCGTGCTTGGCGACGACCGCGCAGGTCAGTACCAGGTCGGCGAAGGTGACGAGATTGTCGTCACCGAGCTGGAGCATCACGCGAACTTGGTGCCGTGGCAGGAGCTGGCTCGCCGCACCGGTGCGACACTTCGTTGGTATGGCGTGACTGAGGACGGCCGCATTGACGTGGACTCGCTGGAGCTCAGCGAGAAGACCAAGGTAGTGGCCTTTACCCACCAGTCAAACGTCACCGGTGCAGTCACCGATGTGAAGGAGATGGTGCGCCGTGCACGCGAGGTCGGTGCGCTGGTAGTCCTCGATGCCTGCCAGTCGGTGCCGCATATGCCTGTCGACGTCAAAGATCTCGATGTGGACTTCCTGGCGTTCTCCGGCCACAAGATGCTCGGCCCCAACGGGGTCGGCGCGCTCTACGGTCGCCGGGAACTGCTCGAGGCACTGCCGCCGTTCCTCACTGGTGGTTCGATGATTGAGGTCGTCACCATGGAGAAGACCACCTTCGCGGCGCCTCCGCAGCGCTTCGAGGCGGGTACCATGATGACTTCCCAGGTCGTCGGTCTGGGGGCTGCGGTGAAGTACCTGGATTCCATTGGTATGGATAAGGTGGCTGCTCATGAGCACCACCTGACCGCGCTCGCACTGGAGAAGCTGCAGGAAATTGACGGCGTGACCATCATCGGGCCGACTACTCCAGAACAGCGTGGCTCTGCAGTCTCCTTCAAGGTCGAGGGCATTCACCCGCACGATCTTGGCCAGGTTTTAGACGACCAGGGCGTGTGCATCCGCGTCGGTCACCATTGCGCGTGGCCAATTCACCAAATCCTCAACGCCCAGTCGACCGCCCGGGCATCCTTCTACATCTACAACACGGAAGAGGACGTTCAGGCGCTTGCCGACGCAGTGCGCCATGCACAGAAGTTCTTCGGTGTCACCCCGTAACTTTAAGAAAGGAGAAGGACATGAAGCTCGAGCAGATGTACCAGGAAGTTATCCTGGATCACTACAAGCATCCGCAGCATGCGGGTTTGCGGGAGCCTTTCAATACGGAAGTGCATCACGTCAACCCGTCGTGTGGCGATGAACTCACGCTTCGCGTCACTCTGAACGACGACCTCACCGTCGTCAATGACGTCTCCTATGACGCCGTGGGCTGTTCTATCTCGCAAGCCTCTACCTCAGTTATGGCTGAGGAGATTGTCGGCAAGACTGTCGACGAGGCCATGGCCAAGCTTGCCGAGTTCGAGAAGATGGTCACCTCCCGAGGCAAGATTGAGGGCGATGAGGACCTTATCGGCGATGGGATTGCCTTCGCTGGTGTTTCTAAGTACCCCGCCCGCGTGAAGTGCGCTCTTCTCGGTTGGAAGGCTTTCCAGGCCGCGACCGCTGAGGCTCTGGCCAACGCCGCTGAAGGCAACGGCGTTGGTACCGCGACTGTAACCGTTACCAATGACGAGGAAGGCCATCGCCATGACTGAACCAATCGCTAATGACGCCACCTCGCCCGCACAGCCTGATGCTGTCGACGAGGACACCATGACCACTGGTGCTCCGATTGATGAGGGGGATGCGTACGAGTCCATCACCGTCCCGCCGGCACCGGAGCAGACCGAAGCCGATAACAAGCTGGCCATCCAGGTTGAAGAGGCAATGTACGAGGTTGTTGACCCGGAACTCGGAGTCAACGTCGTGGACCTGGGCCTGGTATATGACATCTGGATTGAAGAAGGCGACATTGCCGCTATCTTCATGACACTCACGTCCCCGGCCTGCCCGCTGACCGATATGCTCACCGACCAGACTGCCTCCGAGGTTATGAAGGTCGAGGGTATCCGCGACTTCCGCCTCAACTGGGTCTGGTCCCCGGCATGGGGCCCACACATGATCACTGAGGACGGCCGCGAGCAGATGCGCGCTCTCGGCTTCTCGGTCTAGATGATCAGTGACAGCGGTGATTAGGGAACCGCTACGTTAAAAGTGCTTGGCGACGAGCTCCTGGCTCGTTCAGCTAGGCACTTTTTCGTTTGTTTTTGAGTTGCTGACTGCGTTTATGGCCGGGATCGGTAGGGCGATGCGAGTTACTGACTGCATTTATGTCAAAAATGGCTCAAAAAATGGCCTGAAAGCGTCAGGAGTTGTCAGTGGGTGAATGCGCCACCTCGACTTGGAGGTTGTTGTGGCTGGTCGTTGGACTCCGAAAGATGTGAA
>NZ_JASPJI010000036.1:0-10279 GCF_030232285.1 Corynebacterium sp. MSK047
AGCTATTCTTTGGTGATTTGTGGTGTGTGGTCTGGGGTTATGGTGGCATGCGGACACACTTTTCTTTACTTAACCCTAAAAGTTGGCGTATGTGCTCAGGTCCGCGACGGATAGTCGGACCTTTGGGTGGTTTCCGTGGTTAACCCCGTTATGGGGTGGTCGGCCGGGCGTGTAATTGGGTCCGTTGGATACCCCTGAACAGCGTTACAGGGGGCAATCTGGGGTGTTTTGTCGCGGGATGGAAAATGGGGGCAATTTTGGCAGCGGTGGGGAACAGCCATTTCAGGGCAGTGCGTATTTCTATAGTTAAAAGTATTCCAGCCGGCCCAAACCTGTAATGCATGTGCGGACATGTGACTGTTGTGACTGATGTGGCGACAAGGTTTTCGATTTTTAGGTTGATGTTCGAAAAATGGCTACTTGTTGCCGCCGTCGATAGGTGTCGTATTAACTATCGCCAAGTGAACCGCACGCCGATGCATCACGCGTGCATTCCTACTGGAGAACCGCCATGTTGGCCTACTCCGACCACAAGTCTTCGCATCGTTAAAAGGAGCCCGTGACAGATGGCAACTCGCACCGTACGTAACCTCAGCATTGCTCGCATTGCTGCACTCTCTCTAGCCGCAGGTATGACCTTTGCGGGATTCGGTAATACCGCACATGCTCAGGAACTGCCGAGCATTGATTCCATCACTCAGACCGTCACCGACGCCATTGGCGAAGTCACCGGTACTGGTTCCTCCAGCGCGACGCATAGCTGGAAGAACTCCAATGTCATGCGATCTGTTGAGGTCAATGGTGTCGCTGGTGCCGTCGTAAAGCCCGGTGATGTCGTGACCTTTACTCTGACCTACACGGACAACAACATCTGGGGTGCGAAGTCCTACATTCAGCGCATGACCGATGTCATTCCGAATGGTCTGCAGTACGTGGCCAACTCGGCGACGTACAAGGTCGGCGACGATGAGTGGGCGAATCCGAACGAGTCAGACAAGTGGCTGGAAATCGTTAACAACGGTGCGGTGGAGTTTAAGGCCGGCACCATCTTTCAGGCATGGGGCTCCCCGACCACATCGACTGTGAGTTTCAAGTGGAAGTACCGCGTCACGGACGCAATTGCCGACGGTGCGTTGAATACCGGAACCGAAATCCACTTCAACCCGAGCAATTCGGTGGAGAAGCTGCATGACATGGGACCGAAGCTCACTGTGAAGCGGGAGGCGCCGGCTCCGGGTATTCCGGGTGTTCCGGGTGGCTCGCTGGGCTCCCCGAGCCTGCAGTCGCCGAGCCTGCAGTCGCTGGGCATTAACCGCTAAGTAATTCCAGCTTTTCCACCGCGCCTGTTTTCAGGTTTTCACAGAGAGTTTTCCCATCATGCGCAATATGCACTCCAAGAACATCGCGGCCTCTCGTCCGCGACGTCGCTCCCGTACCGCCATTGCCGCAGTTACCCTCGCAGCTGGCTTGACCTTTGGTTTCGGCGCTCCGGCCATGGCGCAGTCCCCGGGTCTGCCCTCGCCGAGTCTGAACTCGCCAGGACTTAATTCGCCTGGTCTGACCCTGCCGGGCTCGAGCGCCCCGAAGAAGAAGCTCGGCACCATCGGTGGCCCGGCATGGTCTGCTGATGTTTACTCGCAGATTATCCGCGGTAAGGAGGTCCGACCGGGTGACGAGGTCACCATCCGTATTGAGGTCGTCGGTGTCAACGGCAACGCCAAGCTGCGGGGAATCGGCCACAACATCCCGGCTGACTTTGAGCTCGTTCGTGTGACTCGCCAGTCGCAGGACAATATCCTCGGCGGCGGTATTTACACGCTGAAGGAGGGGGAGTACGTCAACACCGAGCGCAACGGTAATCGTCAGGTGCGCCTGTCCTGGACGGAGGGCGGCTTCCTCGGTGCCTTCAAGGACAACCCGACTGTCAGCAGTTCGAAGTCTGTCTCCGTTGACTTCACGTACCGGGCTCCGGACTACGAAGGTGAGTTCGACAACGGCGGCTACGCCCACGTGGGCGCGCTTTTGAACCCCAACGAGAACTGGGTTGTCGGCGGCGAAAAGGTAGTCGTGAACAAGAATGCGAAGCCGTCGTGGTGGCCGTTCTAACGACTGTTCGAGGTCGCGATTAGCGGCAGTTCTCTCTGAGGGATAAGTAAAAACTTCCCCCGGATAGAGAGCGAATTGCAGAACGTAACCCCCGGTCGCATGCGGTCGGGGTTTCGTGTGTCCGAAATCTGCCACAGGTAATTTTGCGGAGGTAATTTAATTGCTCCGACCAACGTGTACTGTGGCCTGAAACAATACGGGCAAATTGCCAAAACCGGTAAGCTCGGTCTTGCTGTAATACAAACCCAGCGTCATACTGGCGGACGGTATTGAGGGAAAAGGTCGAACAATGGCAACGAATCGGAGCAACCACTCGGACGACTCGTTCGGTGAGTGGAGCATAAATCCGGGCACGTCAGATGATCAACCCTCCGCTGATACGCCGGCAAATGCGTGGAGCGCTGTGGATGGGTCACAGTGGGAGCAGCCTGAGGGGCAAACCCAGGACTATCAGCCCCAGAACCAGCAAACGCAGTATCTGCAGCAGCAGTATCCACAATCCCAGCAGCCTGAACCATACCGCCCCGCCCCCTATGTTCCAGGTCCGCAAGCTGGCCCGGCTGCTGCGCCGAGCAATGACAACAAGGGGCTGACCATCGCGGTTATTGTCCTGGCACTCGTTGCGGTCGCTCTCTTCGTCGGCGCAATGGCTTACTTCTACTTCTCCGATTCGAAGGGAGTGAATTCGGCTGGCAGCAACTCGCCCCAGTCGGTTCAGTCAGCTAGTGCTGAGGGTTCCTCCACGTCGTCGACCGCTGAGCAGAAGCGTCGCGCTGAAGGGTTCCAGCCGCCATCGAACTGGCGTCACTGCTCCGGCTCGGGCGATCCGGGTGATTTGAACTTGGTATATGCAGAAGATGTCGGCGGTAACACTACGACCTGTCAGTTTGCCACCAACGTCCGCAATTCCTTCGTTGAGCAGTACCAACTTACGAAGAAGCTCAACGGTACTGTCACCGCTAGCAGCCCAACAACAGGCAAGACATACAGCATGACCTGCCGCGATAACGGTGAGGTTGTCACTTGCACCGGCGGTACGAATGCGACGGTGCACATTGTCTAAACGTCTCCGAGTAGCTCTGGCCGCAACCGCCGTCGTCACGCTCGGCCTTAGCGCCTGCACCATCGGCACCGACTCGGCGGACATGCCGTCGCCGACGCTGTCCAATCCGCTTGACGACGGCCCCGGCGGAGCATCCTCCGACGGGAAAGTTGTGCCCGGTGAGATGCCTCGCGAAGTTGTCGAGGCCGTGAAATCCGCGCAAAAGGAACTCGGTGGTCTGGCCGGCGCCGCTCTGGCAACGCCGGATAAGGATTCCGAAGTGGTTTCCACGGGCGACTTCAAAACGGGTCCGGCCTGGTCTACCTCCAAGGTGCCCATCGCGGTGGCTTATGTGCGCCAATCGGGCGTGGATTCCCTGGTCGAAGCCGCAATCACGGTTTCCGATAATGATGCGGCTGAGTCCATGTGGTACTCCCTGGGCGATGATGCGACCGCAGGCGCGACCACCGACGAGATTCTCCGAGAGGGCCACGACACCCGCACCGTCATGGGCACTGACCGCATCCGTGCGGAATACACCGTCTTCGGGCAGACACAGTGGGATTTGCGCGACCAGGCTATTTTCGGCGCCAATTTGCAGTGTATCGAGGCGGGCCCAAAGGTCGCTGACCTCATGGGGCAGATTGCCGACGAGCAGTCCTACGGCCTCGGACGCATCCGCGGTGCCCACTTCAAGGGTGGGTGGGGCCCAGATGATGAAGGTGTCTACCTTGTGCGACAGTTCGGCTATCTGCCGGGCAAGAAGCCGGGCACCTTCGTTGGTGTCGCTATCGCAGCCCAGCCTGACGACGGCACCTATGAGACCGGCCAGCAAATGCTTGACCGCATCGCAAAGGCGATTGAGCGCAGCGGTGGCGCGACCACCGGCCGCGCCGGTAGCTGCTAGCTGAGCGATAGCTGCTAGTGCTCAATTCCTAGCGCAGCCAGCAGCTGCGAGGTCTCTTCCTCAGTAGTGATGGTGATACGAGCGCCTTCGCCGGCAAAGCAGCGGATGAGAATGTTGCGCTGCGCCAGGAAGTCACCGAGATCCGTGGGGGTGGCCACCGAGACGTCGTCAAGCAAAGAGAGATCCGCAATCCGACCCTCGTCAATCCAAATGAAGTTGGCCTGCGAATTCGGCAGCACCGTCTCGCGGCCGGTGGCGGCATTGATGGCCTCGGTGACAGCGACGCGCTGCGTGCGGACCTCAGCGATGCGGGCGGAGAGCTCTTCTTGCGCGTCCAGCGAGGCGAGCGCGGCGATCTGCGCGAGGGTGTTCACAGAGAAGGGGATGGCGACTTTATTCACGGCCTCCACAAGCTTCTCCGGGCCGAACATGTAGCCCACGCGGAGCCCAGCCAGGCCGTAGACCTTGGAGAATGTGCGCAAACCGACCAGGTTGGGGTAGGTATCCAGCAGCTCATGCGCCAACGGGGTAGTGGCGTGAGTGGCCTCGTCCACCAGCTCGATGTACGCCTCGTCGAGAGCGACCACAACATCGCCCGGAACCTGCGCCATAAACTCCGCGAAAGCCTCGCGAGTGATGGTCGTGCCCGTCGGGTTATTGGGATTACAGACGAAAACCAGGCGTGTGCGGCCGGTGATAGCGGCAGCCATTGCCGAAAGATTATTGCGACCCTGCGCATCCAGCGGCACCGGCACCGGAGTAGCCCCGGCGACGCGAGCGAGAATGGGGTAGGCCTCGAAGCTGCGCCACGGGAACACGACCTCATCCCCATCCTCACAGGTGGCCTGCACGAGCTGCAGGCACAGAGCGGAGGAGCCGCAGCCGACCGCAACCTGCTCGATGGGCAGACCCAGGTGCTCGCCGAGCTTAATGCGCAGGTCAACCGCGCCCATGTCCGGGTAGCGGTTCGGGCTGGTGGTTGGGTCAGCGATGGTCTGTGAGATGGCCTCCACCACCGAGGGCAGTGGCGGTTGGGTCATTTCATTGGACGCGATCTTCAGCGCGCCGGGCACAGCCTTGCCCGGGACATAGGCCGGAACCTGCTCGAGGTCGGCACGGGTTTTGGGCTGAACTGAAGATGCATCGTTGGTCATAGGCCTAACTGTAGAACATGGCCCGGATTGGGCAGTACAGAATCCCCGCAAAATCCCAAGGTGTGGTCGCTATTTGTGGCGCCGTATTTGGTGGCTCCGCGGGTGTTTTGCTTTTCAATTCTTGTGTTCTGTAGGATTGGCTGCGGTTATTTGGTCTCGTCCACGCAATGGCGAACAGCTTTGCTGAAGCGGGATCGATGCCAGTGTTTTGGAGGCGTGCCAGAGCGGCCGAATGGGGCTCCCTGCTAAGGAGTTGCCTGTCTTGCGACGGGCCGGAGGTTCGAATCCTCTCGCCTCCGCCACACGCGCCCGTAGCTCAACGGATAGAGCATCTGACTACGGATCAGAAGGTTAGGGGTTCGAATCCCTTCGGGCGCACCATGTAGACCCGCACCTTGTAGGTGCGGGTCTTTTTGTTTTATTACCTGGCAGTGCAGCGCGAGCCGGGGCATTGCGGGGCGGGGCAGCGCGGTCCTTCACTTGTGGCCAGGGTTCGGCCACTTATCGATGGTTTCTCGTGGCCTGTCGATGGTTTTGCGCCACTTATGCGCGCGCTGTGGGTGCTACGTGTGCACTTGTCGATGCGTTGTTCACTTGTGGCCAGGCTATAGCGAATCGAAAGGTGAACTATGCATCGATAAGACAACGAACCAGCTCCCTTGCTTCAGCAACGCGCAGCAACAGGTAGCAAAGCGCAGCAACAGGCACCAACCCGGACCTGCCGACCGACTCGCCACCTCCCTGAGCCGCCACGGCCGTACCTCCAACACCCCCGCGCAGCCTTTGCCCGACCGAATCCGATTAGCCTGACCTTGTACTTGGTCAATCGGGGCTTCCGCCCTGCGCCGCCCCCGCCCCGCGCCGCCCCGTGCCGCCTCGCACACCGGGGGACATTTTCCTATCCTGAACAGTTGCAATAGACTTAGACCCCGGTTGCCCTCCCCGTATTTCGATAGGAGCCTTGATGGACGCCCGTCTAGCCGTTCGCCGTAAGCCCGAGTTCCGCAATGAGGAAGCTACGCTGCTGTCCTCGATCGGCCAGGACGGCGAGGTGGCAATCTACTATCTCTACGATGCTTTCGATGCGACGGAGGAGGATCTTGTCGCGCTGCGTGAGTCGGTAGTTGCTGATTCGCGTGTCGACGAGCTGGTCGAGCTCCCGGCCCCCGCCGAGCTGGGGAACTACCTTGCTGTCGAGCCGCTGCCTGGCCAGTACGACCAGCGTGCCGATGCCGCCGAGCAGGCCCTGCGCCTGCTCCGCCCGGAAACGCAGGCGCAGATCACCTCGGCAACGCTGTATATTTTCGATGCTCCGGTGAATGACGCCGTGCGCTCCTTCCTCATCAACCCGGTCGAATCGGGGGAGAAGAACCTGAGCGTCCTGCGCCGTCCGAGCATGGGCGAGATCGAGCCGCTGAAGGAGTACCCGGGCTTCACCGAGCTGGATGACGAAGGCCTGGCCGAGCTGCTCGCAGCCGACGGCATGGCCATGTCGCTGGCTGACCTGAAGACCATCCAGGATTACTTCCGCTCCGAGGGCCGCACTCCGACCGAGGTGGAGCTGTCCGCGCTGGATACCTACTGGTCGGACCACTGCCGCCACACCACCTTCAACACCGAGCTGACCTCCATCGAGAACAACGAGCCGCGCTTTGCCGCACAGTTGGATCGCGCGCTGCGTCGTTACGACGAGCTGCGTGAGCTCAACGGCCGCACCCACAAGCCACGCACCCTGATGGACATGGGCACCATCATGGGCCGCGAACTGCGTCGCACGGGTGTCATGGATGACCAGGAAGTCTCCGAAGAAATCAACGCCTGCTCCGTCTATGTCGACGTCGAGGGTGATGACCGCAAGTGGCTCCTCATGTTCAAGAACGAGACCCACAACCACCCGACCGAAATCGAGCCATTCGGTGGTGCCTCTACATGTCTCGGCGGCGCGATCCGCGACCCGCTGTCGGGTCGCTCCTGGGTCTACCAGGCCATGCGCCTGTCCGGCGCAGGTGACATCAACACTCCGCGTGAGCAGACTCTCGAGGGCAAGCTGCCGCAGCGCGATATTTCCTCCCGCGCCGCAGCCGGCTACTCCTCCTACGGCAACCAGATCGGTCTGGCCACCACTGGTGTGCGCGAGCTGGTCCACCCGGGATACGTCGCTAAGCGAATGGAACTTGGAGCCGTCGTCGCTGCTGCCCCGGCAGACAACGTCAAGCGCCTCGAACCTGCGCCGGGCGATGTGGTGATCATGCTCGGTGGCCGCACCGGCCGTGACGGCGTCGGCGGTGCGACCGGCTCGTCGAAGGCTCACGATGAGGACTCGCTGGGCCGCTCCGGCGCCGAGGTGCAGAAGGGCAACCCGGTCAACGAGCGCAAGATTCAGCGCCTGTTCCGCCGCGAGGACGTCGCCACCAAGATTGTCCGCTGTAATGACTTCGGCGCTGGTGGCGTGTCCGTTGCGGTCGGTGAGCTGGCTGACTCCATCGACATTCACCTCGAGCGCGTGCCGCTGAAGTACGCCGGTCTGAATGCCCGCGAAATCGCAATTTCCGAGTCCCAGGAGCGCATGGCGCTGGTCGTGCGCCCGGAGGATGCGGACTTCATCATCGCCGCCGCTGCCGAAGAAAACATCGAGGCCGTCGCGCTGGCAGACATCACCGACACGGGTCGACTGCGCATGTTCATGGGTGACGAGGTCGTCTTCGACCTCTCCCGTGAGTTCATCGACACCAACGGCGCCGACCGCGCCCAGAACGTCGAGATGGTTGCTGCGGAGGGCGTCGTCGTAAAGCAGGCGCCGGCGAGCGTGCTGGAGTCGCTGCGTGCGGCGACGGCGGGTTCCCAGGAGGGCATGATTGAGCAGTTCGACTCGACCGTCGGCCGCTCCACCGTGCTCATGCCGTACGGCGGTGCGACGCAGAAGACCGACGAGCAGGCGTCGATCCAGACGCTGCCGGTCGATGGCGGCACGAGCACCGCGTCCGTCATGACCTGGGGTTATTCGCCATCGCTTGCCGACGAGTCCCCGTACCTCATGGGTGCCTACTCCGTCGTGGAGGCACTGGCTAAGCTCGCGGCGGCCGGTGGCAATCCGCGCGGTGCCTGGCTGAGTGTGCAGGAGTACTTCCAGCGCCTGGACCAGGATCCGCAGCGGTGGGGCGAGGTCGCGCAGGCTCTGCTTGGCCTGCTGGAGGCTCAGGATGGCTTCCAGGTTGCGGCTATTGGCGGTAAGGACTCCATGTCCGGCACCTACGGCGAGGACTTGCACGTGCCGGCGACCCTGGTGACCTTCGCAGTTGCCGCGATGGACGAGACCGACGCTGTCTCTGCTGCAATCCCGGCAGGTAACTTCGACCTCTACCTGTTTGCGCACAAGCCGCTCGAGTCCGGGGAACCGAACTACGAGCAGCTCAACGAACTGTTTGCTGCCGTGCGGGAGCTGCGCCCGGCTGCGGCCTCGGCTGTTACTAACGCGGATCTGGCTGCGACCCTGGTCAACATGGCTGTGGGCAATGGCGTGGGCCTGGAGGCATCCCTTCCGGAGGCTCCGCTGGGCTCCATTGTGGTGGCTGTTCCGGCTGGTCAGGATGTTGAGGGTGCTGTTGAGGGTGCTGTGAAGATCGGTGCCACCGACGAGTCGGGCACGCTGCGCTTCGGTGAGGAGTCCTTCACTGTCGCCGAGGCTCTGGAGGCAATGGAGTCCGGTTACCGTGAGGTCTTCCCGCTCAATGACTACGAGGGCGAGGCCCTGCCGGAGTTCGCTAACCAGGTCAGCGAGACCAAGACCGACCTGCAAAGCCCGGGCAAGAAGGATGTCCACGTGCTGCTGCCGGTCTTCCCGGGTACCAACTCCGAGTACGACATGGCCGAGGCATTCGTCGCAGCGGGCGCTACCTACGAGTTCCACGTAATCCGCAACCTGACCCCGGCAATGCTGGCGGAGGACACGAAGGCGTTCATCGAGAAGCTTCAGGGCGCCGACATCCTGGCGTTCTCCGGTGGCTTCTCCCTGGGCGATGAGCCGGACGGGTCCGCCAAGTTCATCGCCGCGTTCCTGCGTTCCGACGATGTCGCAGCCGCCGTCAAGGAGTTCGTGGCCGACAACGGTCTTGTGCTCGGTATTTGTAACGGTTTCCAGGCGCTGGTCAAGTCCGGCTTCCTGCCGTACGGCGACCCGGCGCAGCTCCGCGAGGACTCGCCGACCCTGGCCCACAACCGCCAGCTGCGTCACGTGTCCCGCATCGCTACTACTCGCGTCGCGACCGTGGATTCCCCGTGGCTGCGCGATTTCGAGCCAGGTCAGACCCACCTCATGCCGGTTTCTCACGGTGAGGGCCGTTTCGTGGTTTCCGAGGACGAGGCTCGCCGCCTGTTCGAGGCCGGTCAGGTCGCTTTCCAGTACGTCGATGCCGACGGCGATGCCGAGGGCGTGCCGACGATGACAGCGCCAGCCAACCCGAACGGTTCTTCCTACGCCATTGAGGGCATTGTCAGTGCTGACGGCAGGATTCTGGGCAAGATGGGCCACCCGGAGCGTTTCCGTGAGGGTCTGATGCGCAACATTCCGGGCATTGGTGAGCAGGACATTTTCGGCAACGCTGTCCGTTGGGTCCGCGGCGAGTAGTTCCTCGGTTTCTCCGTTACCTCGGTCAGGGGTACCTCGGTCGGTCCTGTTCGGATAGGCCGGGGTAACCGCTACGAAACCTGTTGTTAATGTGCAACGAATATGTACTTGAATAAGTACCGAAAAGGTTGCCTGAACAGGCGATTTTGTAAAACTTAGCAGGATGAGTAAAGTATCTATTCGTTGCAGGGGCCGAGGGAATTACCCCAGGGTCGCTGAATAACAACAAAATGCGCCCGTAGCTCAACGGATAGAGCATCTGACTACGGATCAGAAGGTTAGGGGTTCGAATCCCTTCGGGCGCACAACGCAGACCCGCACCGGTAAGGTGCGGGTCTTTTTGTCTGCCTGACTTATCGATGGTTTTCCGGGGTTAAGGGTCAAAATGTGTGTCTGGCTCGGCGTGTCGCGGGGGTTAGATTTGGCCTTTTTGAATGCCGATTGAG
>NZ_JASPJI010000037.1:0-10187 GCF_030232285.1 Corynebacterium sp. MSK047
ATTAACAAACAATTAACCAGAAAGTCAAACCAACGACTCCCAGCGGCTAACCGCACGAAAACATTTCCCCCACATCACCACAACAAGCAATCACATCGCCCTGTCGTGCTGACCCCAGATACATTACACACACCCCACCCAAAGACACAAAACCCCAGGTAAAATAGCGAAAACCACCACAAGTCACCACTGGAGAATCACTCCCTACGGTTCTGAAGCATCCAGAACCGAAGACTTGCGATGGTTTTCCGCACCGCGCGTTTAACTAGCACCGTGCGCTTAGCCGTTAGCCATTGACCAGAGGCCAACAATCACTAGCTAACCCGTTCAACCGATGCGCCAAGAGAATTGAGTGTCTCTACGAAGCCCGGGTAACCGCGATCAATGTGATAGACATCGTGCACCTCAGTGACGTCACCTTCTTCAGTACACAGTCCAGCAAGCACTAGTCCCGCTCCGGCGCGAATGTCCGAAGACCACACAGGTGCGGAACTCAGCGTTTCCTTTCCGCGAATCATCACGTGGTGGCCATCGATAGTCGCGTCCGTGCCGAGGCGAATCATCTCGTCGACAAACCGGAAGCGCGACTCAAAAACGTTCTCGGTAAGCACTGACGTCCCTTCGGACACCGCGGACAGAGCAATGGCCATGGGCTGCATGTCCGTCGGAAAGCCTGGGTATGGCAGCGTTTGGTAGTTCACACCCTGCGGACGCCCGTCCATACGCACGCGGAAGCCCTGCGGGTAGGTCTCGACCTGAGCGCCTGCGTTCTTCAGTTTTTCCAGAGGAAGGTGCAGGTATTTAGGGTTAATGCCAACGACCGTAATATCGCCGCCGGTCATCGCTGCAGCATAAGCCCAGGTCCCTGCGATAATTCGGTCGCCGACAACCTTGTGCTCAGTCGGGTGCAGCTTCTCTACGCCCTCAACCGTGATGGTGTTAGATCCCGCACCCGAAATCTTGGCGCCCATCTCCACGAGCATCTCGCACAGGTCGACAATTTCGGGCTCACGGGCGGCGTTATCCAGCACAGTCGTACCTTCCGCTAGTACGGCCGCGGTCAGAATATTCTCGGTCGCGCCGACGGACGGGAAGTCCAGCTTGATGTTCGCCCCCTTGAGTCGCCCCGCCTCAGCCACCACGCAACCGTGGTGAATATAGGTGCGTGCTCCCAATTTCTCCAGGCCAGCCTGATGCATGTCCAGCGGGCGGGAACCAATAGCGTCACCACCGGGCAGTGCGACAATCGCGTTACGGGTACGCGCCGTCAGCGGCCCGAGCACACAGACCGAAGCGCGGAACTGGCGCACGGCATCGAAATCGGCGTGATGCGAGAGTTCTTCGGGCACCGTGATTTCAATCCGGTCGCCCTCGCGCGTCACGGAGCAGCCGAGCCCTTCGAGGACCTTTTGCATCAATGGCACGTCGTCAATTTCAGGGCAGTTCGTCAGTACTGTCGTGCCCTCGGCGAGAAGCGCCGCACCCATCAGTTTCAGAACCGAGTTCTTCGCCCCGGAAATCTGAACCTGACCATTTAGCGTCGCTCCGCCTTTAACCAGAAATCGCTCATTTCCCACTCCCCCAGCCAACCACATTTCGCAATATCGCGCTTAGGCTTGAAGCTATGAGCGTTCATCTAACTCGCATTTACACTCGCACCGGCGACGACGGCACCACTGGATTATCCGATTTCAGCCGCGTTCCCAAGGATGATTCTCGCCTTATCGCCTACGCCACGTGCGAGGAGGCCAACGCCGCACTCGGCCAGGCGCTCAGTTTCGGCACGCTTGACGACGAAATCTCGGCTGTCATTCGCTACGTGCAGAATGACCTCTTTGATGCCGGAGCCGACCTGGCAACACCTATTGAAGAAAACCCGAAGTACCCGCCGTTGCGTATCGAGCCGGATTACATCGAGCGACTCGAGCACTGGTGCGACCAGTTCAATGAACAACTGCCGAAACTGGATTCCTTCATCCTCCCGGGAGGCACACCAGCCGCGGCACTGCTGCACACAGCTCGGGTGATTACTCGCCGGGCCGAGCGTGCGGCATGGGCTGCCTGCCGCGAGTTTCCCGAAACCACCTCAGTCCTACCGGCGAAGTATCTCAATCGCCTGTCTGACCTGTTGTTTATTCTTTCGAGAGTGGCCAATGACGGCAACGACGTTAAGTGGATCCCCGGTGGTGAGCGCGAAACCGAGCGGCAAGCAGGGGGTAAGTAGCGGGTCAAGTAGCAGAACTGACTACCCCAATACCCGCGGGTTTGGGCGCAAAGGAACCGTCGTCAAGCGGTTTACGGCAGTGCGCCGATGCGACGGGCCGCGTTGACGGCCTCGTAGCGAGTGTGGGCGCCCAGCTTGCGCATCACGGAGCGGAGGTAGGACTTAACCGTCTCGGCACCGATACCCATCTCCTCTGCGGCCTCGACGTTGGTGTGACCGAGGGCGACACAGGCGAGAACATCGAGCTCACGAGCCGACAGCTTGGTGGTCTGCTTGACGCGAACCGGGGTGACCATCTGGTCACAGAGCACCTCGAGTTCCTGGCGCAGCTTCTCGTCATCCACACGGTTAGCGAGCATGCGCAGCTTGGAGTGCGTGGAACGAACCTGCTCCCACTCAGCGCCATTCATGATGCGGCCGCCCTTACCGTTGCCAGAACGATCCATGTTGCGGCAGGCATCGACGACAGCGAGGTCCTGCTCCAGGCAACGGGCGGTCATTGTGACCTCTTCAAGAACCTTGTCCCCCAGGCGCACCGAGGAGTGCACGCCACCGTAGAGCACGCCACGGACAAGACGCGAAACGATCACCGGCACGGCGACCAGCGAGTGCAGGCCTTCGTCACGAATCTTGTCGTCATACTCATGGGTAATAACCTTGGCGCGCAGGTAGTCACTGACACCCACCGGGCGGCGCGTGGCCAACACGCGACCACCGACACCCGCACCCGATTCCACAGTCAGATTCTGCAGGGCCGGAGTACGCAGGCCAACCCAGTTGTTGATCTGCATCTTAGAGTTATCGGTGACTTCCGCATACATTGTGACCGGAATACCAGTCGCATTCTTTAGGGCGACCAAGGACGACTTAATAACCTCATTGTCGTCCAGAATGCGGTGGGGATCCATCTCGCGTCCTCCTGCGTAACGGGCAAATTGCTTCACTGGCACCCACAGAGGCACCATCAGCCTGTGACTTCGCGCCGACTTACACTCCTACGAAATGGCCAACTACCGCTCAGCGGCCACTGACCCTTTCGGGGGCTGTAAACCGTACAAAGTAGATAGTACCCTCCGAACGGGTACACCTGCATTAAGGCATCCGTCACACAATCTTAGGAAACAACTAGGTTTCTCTACAAGTACGTAAAGAAAATACCAGGATAAATCCTGTCATTAGCCCCGCCTCGGCCGAATAAATACAAGGCAGGGGGTAGCTATTTTTCCGCTAACAAACTGCGTGAATGTTAATAACAGAGGGTAATGAACGGCGTTTTACCCCCAATGCGGACATTTTCGAAAAAGACCTTCGCTTATTTTGCATCGTGCGCTATTGTCATACATGCAACAGGTTTTGTTGAGTTCCACTTTCAATGCTACGTCCTCCACGTGGTTGTCCGAAGGTGGTGCACAGCAAACGCAAGAGGGAATCCGGTGCAATTCCGGAACTGTCCCGCAGCGGTAATCTGGAACAAAATTCGCCAACGGCACTGAGGTTATTTCAACCTTGGGAAGCGGCGAAAAGTAGGAAAATTGATAATAAGGATCTGCACGTAAGCATTGAAGCTTGCGGCAGTCGTCATCCCCTTATTGTCGGTCACGCCAGAAAGTCCGAATACCTGCCTGATGCGCCGAGGGCACTGCAAAGTGTCACGGCCACGGAGATCGCCCGCGGACAGGTGTGACGTGAAATGGAAGCGAAGAAATGCGACAGCTTCGCCTATATTTCTAGGCCTATTTTCATAGGCATTACGCCCTGCCCGCGGGCGTTTTTCTCATTTTTAGCGCGGTTTAGCTGCACATATCGATGAGCTATTCACCAACCAAGCCACTCGCCTAAACATCCTCTGGATGGCACACATCTCGCCCAATCGCCTTGGAGACCACGGGCGCCCAGGGCAAAGCCAGTCGAGCATGTTCGACCAACCGTCGATCGGCCAAAATTTCTTCCTTGGCGCCGACGCGCAGTTTGCCGTCGGCAAGCACCGCTGCCCTATCGGCGAAATTCCACGCGAAGTCGATGTCGTGCGTGGCGACGACGACGGCAGTGCTCTGATCGCGCAATTGATTGAGCGTGTGTGCAAGCTTTCGGGTCGCCTGCGGATCGAGGCCGGCGGAGGGCTCGTCGAGAAGCAGCACACGCGGATGCATCGCCAGCGCACCAGCGAGAGCGACGCGCTTGCGCTGACCATAGGAAAGCTGGTGCGGAACGCGTTCGGCGAGATCGGTGATCTCGGCGGTACCTAGAGCCTGCCGGACGCGCCGTTCGACTTCCTCGTTCTTAAGCCCCAGGTTGACGGGACCGAACGAGACGTCTGCAAACACGCTAGCCGCGAAGATTTGCTCATCCGGATCCTGCGTGACCATCTGCACTGAGCGACGGACCGCATTGCGGCCGTGCCGGGAGTACGTGTAGACGGTGCCGTCAAGGCGGACCTCACCACTATTGGGCTTAGACGCTCCCGCGAGCATACGCAACAGCGTGGACTTGCCCGAACCGTTTGCCCCCAACAGCGCTAGGCGCTCGCCACCCGAAATTGCCAGATCCACGCCTTTCAGAACGTGGGTTTCGTCGTAAGCGTATGTAACTGCAGCCGCTTCGACAATGACACCGTTGGCACCATGTACGTGATCAGCGCGATTTTTCCTGCTGCTCGACATCCCTATACACCCCATTTCAGCAGCGCCCAGGCCGCAATCAACGACAAAAGTAATGCACTGGATATCACGATGAACTTCGGCTGCCTGGGCCGCGAAATCACCAGTACTTTCATTGCGCTCGGATCGGCGCGCAGCTCGATTCCCTCTTGCATCTTGCGCGCGCGGGTAAAGGCAATGACAAAGAGGCTGGCGGACTGTGCCGCTACATCTCGGATCATCGCCCGGCGCGTGGAGTGTCCCAAGCGTCGTGCTTGCGCTTCCGTCATCGAGTGTGCGGAGTGAATCAGCACGCCGGTCATCCGGTAAATCACCTCGGCGAGGTACGTCAAGTATCGCGGCAAGCCGTGCTTGTCGAGCCAGGCAATGAGCTCCGAAATCGGAGTGGTCAGCGCAAAGACCATCGTGCAGCTGATACCCGCAAACGAACGCATCACAACCTGCGCCATTCGCTGCGGGCCATCCGGCGACCACGCGAGACCGTCGGGAGTAAGCGCTACCAAAAGCGGAAACGCGCCGACGAGCACAAAAGCCGCCGGTGCCAGCACCATTGCCACATACAGCTTGCGGGGCACTCGGGCTATGTACGCAATAGACCAAGCAATGACCGCAATGACAGGCGCAAAGGGAATTGGCGGTAGCGCAACCGCCAGAATCAGCAGCCCACCGAGCAGCAGAATCTTTTCACCCACGTTGCGGCGTGCCCAAGCGCTGCGCGCCGCTGCAGCTTCTAGCGCATTCACTGCTCTTTCTCGCGCTTGTCCGAACGCGCAGCAGCCTTCCCTCGGTAGAAGCCAATAACGTAGAACAGGACGCCAGCACCGATAACGGCCTGGAGCGCGAACAGACCCGACTCGACCTCACCCGGCAGCTCGCCGACGAGTGGCTCGAACCACGGCTCGTAGTTCGGGTCGATTTCCTGAATTGTCTCCGTAGCGGTGGCATCAGTGCCGGCGAACGGCTCCTCGGCGTCGTCGTCCCCGTAGTTGAAGAACAGCGGGAACATGGCAATTACGACTACCAGGACAATGAGACCAACGCTGACCCACACGGAGTTCTTCTTCGGCTGGCTAGCTGCCTGTGCGTCGACAATCTGCGCGTTGTTTTTTGCATTCATAATCGTGCTCTCTTTCGCTTCTTTTCGCTTGACGACGGCTACTGCTTCTGGCCAGATACGGATGCAGCTGCCGCATTCTGCGAAGTGACAGATCCTGCAACAGCGTCAGCCGTGGCTTCTGCAGCTTTCGCCTCCAGCGCCGGTGCTGGCGCATCACCGAAGCGGGACAGGAAGCCGAGATCGAGGAGCTCAGAATGTGCCACGGCCAGCAGGGTGCGCATGAGAATGACGGTGACCAGAGCCTCGATGATCGCCAGCGGAATCTGCGTGATAGCGAACAGGCCGAGGAATGTAGCCAGAGCGCCGCCGACACCGCCCGGGTTTGCCGGGTGTGCAAGAGCGAGCTGCACGGAGGTCACAACATAGGTGGAGAGGTCAGCGAAGAACGCTGCCATAAACACACCTGGTAGCAGGCCTCCGCCGAGCTTTCGGGTCAATACGTAGAAGGCGTAGCCGACCCACGGGCCGACGATTGCCATGGAGAAGATGTTCGCACCGAGCGTCGTAATGCCGCCGTGAGCGAGCAAGATTGCTTGGAAGAGCAACACGATGGAGCCAAGCAGCGCCATCACCGGAGGTTTGAAGATTACAGCACCAAAACCTGTACCCGTCGGGTGCGAAGTGGAACCCGTCACGGATGGAATCTTGATTGCGGAGAGCACGAAGGTAAACGCGCCGGCAGCACCGAGCAGCATGCCGCTACCGGGATGTTCTTTCATAGTGCGCTTGACTTGAATTGCGCCGTGAATGACAAAGGGAGCGGCAGCTACGCCCCACCCAATGCAATGAGTAACTGGGAGAAATCCCTCAGCAATATGCATGATGTAAATCATCTTTCTACGGCGCTATTCACCTCGACAGCACCGCTCGACCGCCAATCCGCGGACGCGAATTGGATGATTTACAGTCGGTCTCCTGGCTGATGGGCTGAGGAAAGCTTCACACTTCTATTAATGCTTCGCCTCCTTCCCCAAAGGTTTGAGTCCCCCTGAGTGGCTTCGACGAAGCACCGCAATCGCTGAGTCCATTGTCTGCGTTTTCCGGTTATCGCATATAACCGCTGTGCAGATAAGGGCCGCAATCGCGCCCAATCACAGTGGCGAGGGCCGCTGCCTATTTACAAGGCATTCCCGTGCACTGTAAATCACGTCTCAGAATAGTGGATTCTAAGAAACTTTAATGCTCTTTACCCTCACAATGGAGGTAAGGACGAGCAAGGCAATGAGATAGCGTTAACGCGGCAAGAGCAGGAGCATTGCGACAATAGCGGTGCGACTGCGACGACGCCGGCCGCGGCGACTATGACGGTGGCGACACCGGAACTGACAGCTTCCACTTCCCTACGCAAGCCATGAAATAGACGAACTGGTCTGTACTAATTGCAGGATCAGGCGTACACTACGGCTACACGCGAAAACTCATTAGGAAGTCCTCTGTGATTTCCGGAATGGATAAGATTAATGACTATTTATAACGATGTCACTGAACTGATCGGCAACACCCCGCTGGTTAAGCTCAACCGTGTTACCGAGGGCCTGCCGGGCAACGTGATTGCCAAGCTGGAGTTTTACAACCCTGCCAACTCGGTCAAGGACCGCATCGGCAACGCAATTATCGATGCCGCCGAGCGCTCTGGCGAGCTCAAGCCGGGCGGAACCATCGTCGAGGGCACCTCAGGCAACACCGGTATCGCGCTGGCAATGGTCGGCGCAGCCCGCGGTTACAAAGTCATTCTCACTATGCCGGACACCATGAGCCAGGAGCGCCGCGTCGTTCTGCGCGCATTCGGCGCTGAGCTTGTACTCACCCCGGGCGCGGATGGCATGCGCGGTGCTGTCGATAAGGCCAACGAAATCGTGGCTAACACCGACAATGCAATCCTGGCTTCCCAGTTCGCCAACCCGGCCAACCCGGCTATCCACGAGGCAACCACTGGTGAAGAAATCTGGGAAGCTACCGACGGCAAGGTTGATTACTTCGTGGCTGGTGTCGGCACCGGCGGCACCATTACCGGTGCTGGTCGCACGCTGAAGAAGCACAACTCGGACATCCAACTGGTTGCCGTTGAGCCGAAGGCCTCCCCGCTGCTGACCGAGGGCACCGCCGGCCCGCACAAGATTCAGGGTCTGGGCGCAAACTTCGTCCCAGAGGTTCTCGATCAGGAGCTTCTCGACGAGATCATTGCGGTTACCAACGAGGACGCTATTGAGGTCTCCCGCAAGGTCGCTGCAGCCGAGGGCATCCTCGGCGGCATTTCCGCCGGTGCAAACATCAAGGCTGCTCTCGAGATTGCAGCCCGCCCGGAGTCCGAGGGCAAGAACATCGTCGTGATTGTTCCTGACTTCGGCGAGCGCTACGTCTCCTCCATCCTGTACGAGGATCTGCGCGACTAAAGCCGAGCACTATAAGCACCCGTAACCTTCTCTGCAGAGCCCGCTAGCTGGCACTTTCCGTCGGCAAGCGGGTTTTTGCATTGCCCACACCTCCGACCAGATAGAATTGACGCCCATGAGTGACTTTTTCCGAATCCTCAAAGAGGATCTGGACAATGCCCGCGCGCATGACCCAGCTGCGCGCAGTGATGTAGAAAATGCCATTGTCTACTCCGGCCTACACGCAATCTGGATTCACCGATTCTCGCACCGCCTTTGGAAACGAGGCGGGATTTTCAAGGGCATTGCACGAGTACTCGCACAGTTTTCCCGTTGGCTGACTGGTATTGAGATTCACCCGGGCGCTCAAATTGGCCGAAGGTTCTTCATCGACCACGGTATGGGCATCGTCATTGGCGAAACCGCAGAAATCGGTGACGGCTGCATGCTCTACCACGGCGTGACGCTTGGCGGCCGCTCACTGGAGAAGGTAAAACGCCACCCCACCCTGGAGGACAACGTCACCGTCGGAGCAGGTGCGAAAGTCCTTGGCCCCATCACAATTGGTGCAGGCTCATCAATCGGCGCCAACTCCGTGGTCACCCACAGCTGCCCACCCGATTCCATCGTGATAGGAATTCCGGGCCGCGTACGCCCTGCCAAGCCCGAAGAGCACAAGCCGTTGTGCGATCCGGCGGTGTACGTCCAGGGTGACGGAGACTTCATCTAGCCCCGCCCTAAAACTAGCTCTACATACAAAAGCCGGCCGGCTTCTTTGTGCGTTCTTCGCCCTTCAGCGACTAGCCAGCCAGTAGATCCTGGTATTCCGGGTTTTTCTCCACGAAGTTGGCAACAGCGGAGCAGCTGGTGCGAATCTTTCGGTTGTTCTTCCGAACATCATCCAGCGCGCCTGCGATAAGCGGCTTGGACAGGCCTTGTCCACGGAATTTGCCATCTACAACCGTGTGGTCAAAGTCCAGGGCACCTTCCACCGGGGTGTAAGCGGCAAAGCCGGCCTCTTCTCCCTCTACGGTGAGAACGTAGCGCTGACCGGCCTCATCATGCGAAATAGTGTGTGCCATTTTCGGAATCACTTCCCTCTCATGGTTGTGAAGCGTCGTCATTGCAAACGACTCTTAGGATGTAACCCAGATAACAGCTCTCGCTTCGGATTAATTCCGAATTCTGGTTAATTCTGCACTAGCGGGGGTTCGCCCGGGTGCTCGTCGGCACGCCCGACAGCGACACGGCACGGGACATCGCCCTTCGCGACCTTAGTCGCAGCCTCCCCCTCTGCCCACCCTGGGCTGACGGCCTCAGCGAGCGGGCCTGCCAGGTCCGCCATTTCGCAGTGAGACAGCCCCGGAGCCACCACACTGATGCGGTAACGCTTCCGATCCCCCGGATCCATGCCCGGGTTGGCCTCCGCCCACAAATCAGCGAGAGAGGAAGTGCGCCCCACATCGGGCATGACATCCTCGTAGACGTTGACTTCCTGATCCGGAATCAGTTCCGCGAGCACCCCACGAACCTTCTCAGCAGCCGATTGACTGCCCTCAGCATCCGTGTAGACGAAGATGCGCACGACCCACGGCAGCGTCTTATCGTCGGACAGCGTTCCTGCTGAGGCGAATTCCTTACTCATGCACAACATCCTATCCGCTAGGGTGTGTACGCGGTTTAATTTCCCCCACTTTAAGGTTTTCGCACGGCTCGATGCACTGTGCTTTACGACGATCCCGGGTTAAGGGTCAAAAAGTGTGTCCGGAATCGCGGATTTTCACGGATTGACCTGTAGGTTTCCGGAAAGTATATGC
>NZ_JASPJI010000038.1:0-10151 GCF_030232285.1 Corynebacterium sp. MSK047
GCATATACTTTCCGGAAACCTACAGGTCAATCCGTGAAAATCCGCGATTCCGGACACACTTTTTGACCCTTAACCCTGCTTTCTGGATCACCTCGCCACAAGGGCGTGGCTGGCAGGTGAAAGCCCGCTTTTTTAGCACGAACGCGCTAGTGATGACGAATCCGGATGAGGGGGATTCTTTTGTCCTAAACAGAGAAGGACGGGGAATTCGCACGGTCTTCGACATCGAACGGCCAGGCTATGAGCTCGCCCGAATCGTCAGAGAGGACAGCCTAGGCCGAGGGGTATTTGGTGTCTATGCCCAGAAAGGAGACTTCCGGGGGAGTTTCGAAGACTGGCTGATTGCCGCCTCTCTGGCGACGTGGTCTGTGGATGGACCACGCCAGATGCGAATTTAGGCGGGAATCTAGAAGCCCATTGTGCTGCCGGAGCCGCCTGGTCGGCTCGAACCCCCGCCGAAACCGCCGAATCCGCCGATACTGCCACCAAAGCCGCTGTTGTTGCTGAGCATGCTGCCTAGCACCATGCCGGCGACCATCGAACCGTTGCTGCCGCCACCGCGGCGCTGATCCTGGTAGCGGCGGATGTCACGGCGGGCCAAGTCAGCGGCCTCAGCCGCGAGCTTGCGCGCACGACGTGCGTAGGCCAAAGCCTTTCGCGGATCGTCGTTGGCCAAGCCCTGAGCAGAGCCGTAAGCACGCTGCGCCTCCGCGAGGCGAGTGCGAGCCTCAGCACCAACCACACGGCGGCGGGTAGCAATTAAGTCAGCCGCGGCGCGAATGTGATTGTCGGCATCCTGCATGCTGTGCTGCAAAGTAGCGGTAGCGCGGGCGAACGATGCGGCCTTGTCTCGAGCGGAGTCGAGGGCTTCGTCGAGTAGCTCATCGGCATCGGTCAGTGCGGTCCAGGAACTCAGTGGATCCACTTCGGACTTATTGGCTGCCACGCCGAGTGCTTCACGGCCTGCTTCGATGGCCGCATTGAGTCGCTCGCGGTTGATGTTGGCGCCTTGCGGTGCCGACATCAGGTGCGAGGCCTCATCGATTTCACCGCGGACCTCGGCGATAAGGGAAGCCAGTCCAGCGACTGCAGCGTGAATATCGCTATCGGCGTGTTCAATGGCCTCCAGAAGACTCTCTGCCTGTGTGAGCGCAAAGTCGGTGGCCGACAGCGCATCGATCAGACCACCTTGCTCACCGGCAGGTAGGTCCGCGATGCGGCGGGCCTCAGACATTGACTGGTCAGCCTGATTCAGGTGCTCCGTGGCCATGTCGATATTGTCGGTCACAGAGCTGAGCATCTGCTCTTCGTAACGTGCGCGTAGACCATCGAGAATTTCGCCGGCACGCGGCATACGTGAGCGCAGCTCGACACTTCGCTGAGTGAGCTTTGAAATGGTCGCTTCAGCATTCATTAACTCCTGGCGGAGTTTCTGGAAGTTTGCGGCCTCGCCGTCGAGCTGATCATCCGCAACACCACAGGTGGAGATAATCTCCAGCAGGACACTGCGGCGCTCGATTTCGTCGGTCACGGAGCCGTCGTCAAGCTGTTGGCGAAGTGCAAACGCGCGCTCGAGCGTGGACTGAGAGTGCTTCAGTGCGTTGTCGAAGCTGCGGATGCGTTCGGTGCCGAACTCAGCGCGGGCGAGGTCGAGCTCGGTGCGGGCTTTGCGAATGGACTCATCGGTACTGACAATCTCATCGTGCGCAAGAACATCGAGCGAGCTGGTGCTCAGCGAGTCCAGCGAAGAGACATCCTTGGGGTCGATGTTGCGGCCACGAGCGATCTCCTCCTCATCGCGCTTCTTCTTATTGCGGCGGCCCACGGCCCAGGTGGCGCCACCGACAACGGCGGCACCACCGAGGCCGGCGCCGAGTGCCCACCCACCGGCGGAGCCGCTGCCACCGCCTGCCTCGGCGATGGCAGCTTCACCCGCAGCTGCCCAGTTGTCATCCTCTAACAACTGCCCTTGAGCTGCTCTGTTGATGGCCTCCGCGTTGCGGGGGAAGGAGTCGCCGACGAAAGCGCCGAGGTTTCGGTCTTCCACAGCGACGACCAATACCCCGCGGTTGTCGGCAGCGCCGAGGTGCTCCCAGGCCTGCTGTGCCCACTGCTGGGCCTGGATACCGTCAAAGCTCTTGATGTAGAACACCGAGAACAGGAGTCGCTTCTCTGTCTTGAGCTGCTGAATCTGCTCCTTCAAGCGATCTTCTTCGCTGCCGCTCAGCACACCTGCGAGATCGTCCACGTCGCCCGATACCTCTGTCGGTGTCTCGGCGTGTGCGAGGGATGCTGACGGTGCGAGTGCCAGTAGCGATGCGGGCGCATCAACCGGAGGCTGTGTTGGAAGCGCAGCTGTGATGAGCGGCATGCTCAGGCCGAGGAAAGCACCCGATGCAGCAAGGTAAAGGGGGCGAAACACGCGATTCCTGTCAGACATATCTACAAGGATACGTAACAATAATCACGTGGCCAGTAAATTTTCGTATTCATCTTTTGAACTCGCCCGTATTGTCGAGGAGTCTCCGAAGCAGTCATTGCTGCCCGGGGTGCAGTCCTTGGAAACCCACCGGGCGGCGTTTGCACGAGATCGCGCCCGCGTCCTGCACTCCGCAGCGCTGCGCAGGCTGGCTGACAAAACCCAGGTTGTGGGGCCAGGGGAGGGCGATACTCCGCGCACACGCCTGACTCACTCGCTGGAGGTCGCGCAGATTTCCCGCGGAATCGCCAGCGAGTTGGGTGCAGATGAGGATCTCGCAGAGCTGGCCGGCCTGACCCATGACATCGGGCATCCGCCGTATGGCCACAACGGCGAGCGCGCCCTCAACGAGATTGCCGCTGGGTGCGGCGGGTTTGAGGGCAACGCGCAGACGCTACGTATTCTCACTCGCCTCGAGCCGAAGGTGCTCGATGGTACAGGTGAGCCCTGCGGACTCAATCTCACTCGGGCGGCGCTCGATGCGGCTTGTAAGTACCCGTGGACGCCAATCGGTCCCGATGGTCAGCTCCGCCACAAGTACGGGGCCTACCAGGAAGATGCCGCAATTCTGCAGTGGATTCGCCAGGGCGTTCCGCACGGCAAGCAGTGTCTTGAGGCTCAGATCATGGACTGGTCTGACGATGTCGCCTATTCCGTCCACGATGTCGAGGATGGCATCGTCTCTGGCCGCGTTGACCTGGGTGTTCTGTGGGACACGGTGGAACTGGCCGCGCTCGCTGACAAGGGCGCTGCCGCATTTGGTGGCGATCCAGCGGAGCTCGTCGAGGCTGCCGGGCGTCTTGCCAGCTTGCCGGTGGTATCAGCTGCGGCGTCCTATGATGGTTCGCTGCGCTCGCTGGTCGCGCTGAAACGGATGACCTCGGAGCTGGTCGGCCGTTTCGTCACGGCTTCCGTCGCGGGTACGCGTGCTGCCTCCGGGTCGACGCTTCCGCTCGGGCGTTACGACGCGGACCTCGCCGTGCCCAGCTCGATTCTGGCGGAGGTCACCATGCTGAAGACCATCGCCGTGCTGTATGTGATGGATCTTCCGCGTCATATTCGCCGTCAGGAGCGTGAACGCGATCGTCTTTTCCGGGTGGCCGAGTATCTGCAGGAAGGTGCTCCAGGGACGCTTGATCCGATGTTCCAGTGGCTCTATTCCCGGGCGGAGAGTGACCAAGCGCGGCTGCGGGTTATCGTTGATCAGCTAGCGTCGATGACGGAATCGCGTGTAGAGCGGCTTGATCGCCAGATTGCTGGTGTGGCTGCGGCGTGGGGGTAGTGCTGTCAGCGATTACTATTTTTGAAGTATCCGCTGAAGGCTACTACTGAGGTCATCGGAAAGCGCCTTCGTAGTCTCTGCGTCGGGCTTCGCATGCATGTAATCGAGGGCTAGTCCATTTACGATAGCTGTGATGAGCCGGGCCGTCTGAGCTATATCTCCAGGGACGTCTGCGGCGGACAGTGCTGAAATGAGATGGTCCTGGAATCTACTGAGTTCGTTCTGGTACTCCTGGGCCAGAACTTTGCGTGTTGATGCAGCGGCACCGAGGATAACCCACAGTGCTGCGTCTTCGCGCTGTATTGGGCCGATGGGGAGTAGTTCGAGCAGGGAGCGGTGGAGCTGTTCTAGCGGCGAGGTATTCGATTGAAAGCGTAGCGACGAGACTCTTTCATGCTGTCGTGCTGCCGAGCGCAGAAGTGCCCTGCTGAGTAGTTCGTCTTTCGTGCCCATAAAATACTGCACTGTTCCAGGGGCTACGCCCGCCTGTTGAGCCACTTTTCGAACGCTGACAACGTCGAACCCCTGGTTAACAATTACTTTGATTGCTGCATCGGAAATGGCTTTTTCTTGAGGTGACATCATGCTCATATCCTAAAACTCCTTTGGGGTTTCATTCGCGCCACTTCCCGTACGACTGTATGATAGTTTACTATACGAATGTACGAGGGAGTGATGGAGATGGACTATCTTGTTCTTGTGGGGCTTGCGCTTCTTGACAGTCTCAGTGCTGGAACCCTGCTGATTCCAGTAGTGCTGCTCATCGTCTGGCGGAGGATGAGGGGTGCCGAATACGTTACTTATTTAGGGACAATTGTCTTGTCCTACTTTGCGGTTGGCATCGCGCTTTTTTTCGGCCTGCGTCAGGCTTTAGACGCAGTCTCGGGCATTGCATCCAACACTTGGTTCAGTTGGGTGATGATGGTGTTGGGTATTTTGTTAGCTGCTTACGGAATCCTGGCACCGAATCCCAAGAAACGGACTGTCGAAGAGGTACTTGAATCTCGGTCGGAGGACACGAAGAAAGGTTCTGCCGGCCTCCCCGCGATGGTGGGTTTAGCCTTAGCAGCAGCAGTTGTCGAGGTCGGTACGATGTTGCCGTACTTGGCGGCAATCGGAATCATTGAATCGATGGCAGTGCCTTTCGCAGTGCAACTGCTTATCCTCGCGCTCTACTGTGTAGTGATGATTTCGCCCGCAGTCATCGTTGGAGTGCTCTTCGCGGCCTTCGGAGATAAGGTCTACAACCGGGTAGTGAACGTTATCCCCCGGTTGGAATATGAAACAAAGGTCACTGTTTTGTGGGTGGCAGCAATAATTGGCATCGTTCTTGTTGCCCGGAGCGCAAATCAACTCGGTTTTATCGGGTAGCGCTGATTCCGCAGTAATACTTTGGCTCAGTCCTCCGCGTCAGGAATTTCGCAGAAGCTCTCGTAGTGGTCGTCGGTGTAGTACCAGACATCCGGATCGTTTTCGGAACCGCCGCCGACAACGATGCGGCGTGCACCGCGGCTGGAATTGCCCGGGGTGGTCACGGTGTATTCGCGGTAGTAGTCACCGCGCTCCTTCGGCAGGCGTCCCTCGTAGTTGCCGAAGTGCTTGCCGTCGTGCTGCGAGTAGATGTGGTCCTGGTCGGTCAGGATGCGGTCGATAACATCGTCGGCCTCCTGCGGCAGGGTATCTACTGCGCAGGTGGCACCCTTTGCACCCGACTTGTTGCTGCTCGAGTTAGGACCCGGCTTGGGATTCGACTTCGCGCTAGAGGCAGCGGAACTCTGCGATTCGGAACTCTGCGACCCCTGTGAGTCCTCCGACCCCGATGCGTTCTGATCTCCGCCATCGAGCCCGAAATAACTACCAGCCAGCACCAGGGCGGCAGCGCCTACGCCGCTCGCAATCTTCTTCCACTCAGCCATGGCTAGTATCTTTCCATATCTGTCACCGCCGGCACGTTTTTGGGTTGGGCGCGGGCGGCTCGTCGGCATGCGAAACCTCTACGGCGGAGTCGATTGGACGGTTTGGGTAAGGTTATTTTCATGGCTAGGGGAAGAATTCCGGACTCCGATATCGCGGCAATCCGCGAACGGACTCCGATTGAGGAGATCGTTGCAGAATACGTGAACCTCAAACCGGCTGGCGCGGATTCTCTGAAAGGGCTTTCGCCTTTTAAAGACGAGCGCACGCCGTCGTTCCACGTACGCCCCAATCATGGCTACTACCACTGCTTTTCCACCGGCAAGGGCGGTGATGTATTCAGCTTCCTCATGGAGATGGAACACCTGTCTTTCCCGGAGGCTGTCGAAGCCTGTGCGGAGAAAATTGGCTTCCACATTAACTATGAGGGCGGCGGCACGGGCCGTCGCGAGGAACCGGGAACTCGCCAGCGTCTCATCGCCGCAAACCGCGAGGCACAGAAGTTCTACCGCGAACAGTTCTCCACTCCAGCGGCAGCGCCCGCGCGCGAGTTTCTGGAAAACCGCGGCTTCACCGCCGAGCACGCGGCCCAGTTCGGCTGTGGCTACTCGCCGGCCGGCTGGGACACTCTAACCAAGCACCTGCAGCGCCTGGGCTTTAGCTTCGAGGAGCTGGATAAGGCGGGTCTTTCCAAGATGGGGCGCATGGGGCCGATCGATCGTTTTCACCGTCGTCTCATGTGGCCGATCCGCAATATGTCCGGCGATGTCATCGGTTTTGGTGCCCGCAAGCTTTTCGACGATGACAATCTGGGCAAGTACATGAACACGCCCGAGACCATGCTGTACAAGAAGTCCAAGGTCCTCTTCGGCTTGGATCTGGCAAAGAAGGATATTGCCGCTGGTCATCAGGCTGTAATCGTGGAGGGCTACACTGACGTCATGGCCATGCACGCCTCGGGCGTGACCACAGCCGTCGCGTCCTGTGGCACCGCTTTCGGCGAGGAGCACCTCCAGCTGCTGCGACGTCTCATGCTCGACGACAACTTCTTCCGCGGCGAACTCATCTACACCTTCGACGGCGACGAGGCAGGGCAGAAGGCCGCCATGCGCGCCTTCGAGGGGGAGCAGAACTTCACCGGCCAGTCCTACGTCGCGGTCGCGCCGGACGGCATGGATCCGTGTGATTTGCGCCAGAAGAAGGGGGAGGCCGCAGTCCGCGATCTCGTCGCTTCACGACGGCCATTGATCGAATTTGTCCTCCGCACACTTCTGGCCGACTATGACTTGACCACCGCTAATGGCAGGGTCTCCGGGCTGCGCCGAGTGGTGCCTGTCCTGGCCCAGCTCAAGGACGCGGCGCTGCGCGATGAGTATGCCCGCGAAGTTGCCGGCTGGATTGGCTGGAATGATGAAGCCGAGCTTGTGCAGCGCGTCCGCGAGGAGGCCAGTCGGCCACAGAATGAAAAGCGCACTCCCTACCAGCGTCGCCAAGAAGAGGCCCGGGCCCGTGAAGAGGCGGAGGAAGCGCGGCGCCGGCGCAACCCGGCACTGCCGTATCCAAACCCGAGGGACCCTGTGCTTTATGCGCAGCGTGAGGCCCTCAAGCTGGCAATTCAAGAGCCCGCTACCACCGGCCCGGTATTCGATGCGCTCGCACCTGAGACCTTTGGGCATCCGACATACCGAGCGGTATTCGACGCCATCATGGCTGCCGGGGGCGCCTGTGGGGAGGCGGCCACACAGCCACATAGCTGGGCGACCGCAATTATGGATCAGGCGCGGGAGGACGTCGTCAAGCATCTCGTGACTGAGCTGGGCGTGGAGCAAATCGCCGTCGATGCAGAGACGCTGCGCCCGTATGCGCAGGCGATTCTGGCGCGGTTGCAGGAGGTGTGGGTCGGTGACCAAATTGCACAGCTGAAGGCGATGCTCTCGCGAATGCGGCCCTCAGATGACGAAACCGCCTACAACTCGCTGTTCGCGGACTTGCTCGCGATGGAGCAGTACCGCCGCGAACTGCAAGCAGAGGCGGTCAAGGTCGTGTTTGAGTAGCTAGCGACTAGTAGGGCGGCTAGTAGCCGCGGCGAATCCACTCTTCCAAGTGCGGAGCCTCGTGGCCAATCGTCGTGTGGTCGCCATGACCCGTGCGGACAGTCGTTTCCGCAGGCAGAGTCAGCAGGTTGTCGCGGATGGAGTTAATAATCGTGTCGAAATCCGAGTAGGACCGACCGGTCGCCCCCGGACCGCCGGAAAACAGCGTGTCACCAGAGAACAGCTCCGCGGCCTCCGGCACGTACAGGCAGCACGAGCCAGGGGAGTGACCCGGAGTGTTAATAATGACAACCTCCGTGCCTGCAATCTCCAGGCGCTGACCATGCGCGAGATCCTCGTGCGCCAGGTCCGGCCAGGACTGATCCCACAGCATCTGGTCGCCCGGGTGGACGAGCAGGGGAGCGTCGAGCTTCTCCTGCAGTTCAGGGGCCACAGTGATGTGGTCGTTGTGCGCGTGGGTGCATACAATCGCCTTTACCTTGCGACCGTCCACCGCATCAATAATCGGCTGCGCCTCATGCGCCGCATCGATGACAATGACCTCACGGTCATCGCCGAGCACCCATACGTTGTTGTCTACGTCCCACGTGCCACCATCGAGCGAGAACGTGCCCGACGTGAGAACGTGGTCAACCCTCAAATCCTTGTTCACAGCGCCACCACCGATCGCAGTACCTTACCGGCCTTCATAGTTTCGAAGGCCTCATCAACATCCTCAATGCCAATGCGCTCCGTCACGAAGCCCTCTAGTGGCAGGCGGTTCTGCAACGACAGATCCACCAGCATCGGGAAGTCGCGCTCTGGCAGGCAGTCGCCGTACCAGGACGACTTCAACGCACCACCGCGGCTAAACACATCCGCCAGCGGGATATCCAGCTCCATCGTCGGCGCCGGAACGCCGACCAGAACAACGCGTCCAGCCAGGTCACGGGCGTAGAACGCCTGCTTGTAGGTTTCCGGACGGCCGACCGCATCAATCACGACATCAGCACCGAAACCGTCGGTCAGCTCACGCACTCGCTTAACGACGGAATCCTCTTCCCCGGTGCCCTTATCGCTCTTGGCCAGCTCCGCAGAGTTAATGGTCTCGGTCGCGCCGAATTCGCGGGCGGTATCCAGCTTCTCGTCTGAGATGTCGATGGCAATAATCTTGCTAGCGCCGGCCAGCTTGGCACCGGCGATAGCGGCCGTACCAACGCCACCGCAGCCGATGACGGCTACCGATTCACCGCGCTTGACCTCGCCGGTGTTAATAGCCGCACCGATGCCGGCCATGACGCCGCAGCCAAGCAGGCCGGCAACGGCCGGATCGGCTGCCGAATCGACCTTGGTGCACTGGCCCTCGTGGACGAGGGTGGCATCCGCAAAAGCGCCGATTCCAAGTGCTGGGGTGAGGACGGTGCCGTCGGCAAGCGTCATGGGCTTGGAGGCGTTGAAAGTGCTAAAGCAGTACTGTGGCTCACCGCGCTTGCAGGCGCGGCACTCGCCACAGACGGCGCGCCAATTGAGGACAACGAAATCGCCGACGGCAACATGCGTGACCTCTTCGCCAATCTCGGAGACCACGCCTGCGGCCTCGTGGCCGAGGAAGAACGGGTACTCGTCGGTGATATCGCCGTCGCGGTAAGCCAGGTCTGTATGGCAGACGCCGCAGGCCTGGATGTCAACAATGACATCGTTCGGGCCCGGGGACGGGATGTGGATATCAGTAAGTTCTACAGGTGCGCCTTTTTCGTGTGCGATAACGCCGCGAACAACGCGTGCGGTTTGCTCGGTGTTTTCGGTTCCGTTGGTTTGTTCAGACATAAGCCCCATCGTATGAACGCGCTATGAAAAGTGCATGATGGAAAGCGTTTTCAGTACTGCTGGGGGCTTCGTTGGGCTGTGTGAGATTGCGTGGATTGTGTGGATTGCGTGGCTCTGAGAACTCACAACGGTGTCATGACGTGTGGGAAAAACGTCTAAATTGACCCTTGACCTGGCGATTTGTGAGTTTCAAGGGGGCTGGGTAAAGTATCTATCCGTCGCAAGGAACGGCATGGCCGAAGTTCGGTTTAGCGGGTTCTGTGCGATGGATATTCCTCCATAGCTCAATGGCAGAGCATTCGACTGTTAATCGAAGGGTTGCTGGTTCGAGTCCAGCTGGAGGAGCAATTAAACCAGGTCAGAGAGTTTTTCTCTGGCCTGGTTTTCGTTTAAGAAGACGAAGAAGACAAAAACAGACAGAAAATAATCCAAGCCCTAGGAAAGTCGGAGAAGCGTGTCTGGGCGGTGCGTCGCCGGTGGGCACCTTTCGCTACTTACCCCAGTGCGAGTTACTGACTGCGTTTATGTCAAAAATGGCTCGGTAGGTTCAGGCGGTGAATGCATCACCACTTTCGACCAGGAGAAGTAGTGAAGCAAACCCGCCGAACGAAATACA
>NZ_JASPJI010000039.1:0-7449 GCF_030232285.1 Corynebacterium sp. MSK047
GGTAGTGCTCGACGGGTTAACTCCCCGGGAGGTAATCTCTGGTGTTATCCATGATGCAATGACCGCCTGACCCTACCGCCCGAAAAACCGCTTCCAAACTGACATAAACCTAGTCAGTAACTTCCGGCAAGTAGCCTATTGAGTGTGAACGACAACCAGGACACCTCCCATACCCCGGACACCTCGGTGAACGACAACGCCTCGGCAACCGACGCCACGTCCCATACCCCCGCAGCCCCCACGGCCCCATCCGCAGTGGTAGCGGGCCTCATCGTCGATGAGCTGCTGCGTCTCGGCATGGTCGATGCCGTGGTGTGCCCGGGTTCCCGGTCCGCCCCACTCGCTCGCGCTCTGGTCCAGGCCGCTGACGCGGCGAAGGTTCGCCTCCACGTACGTATCGATGAACGCTCCGCCGCCTTCCTCGCCCTCGGCCTGGCCTCGCGCACCCGCAAGGTGACCCCGGTAATTACAACGTCCGGCACAGCAGTGGCGAACCTCGTGCCCGCCATGGTGGAAGCCACCGCGTCGGGCATTCCGATGTTGGCACTGACCGCCGACCGCCCCGCGCATTATCGCGGCACCGGCGCGAACCAGACCATCGTCCAGGACCGCCTGTTCGCTGATGCCTCCGTCGTCGAGTTCGATCTGGACGGCACCGCCCCGGTCACGAAGGCCACCGCCGCGCAGATCCGCGCTCGCATTGATCGCGTTGTCGCCGCCATGGCATCCGGCGCCGGCCACCTTAACGTCCGTTTTGTCGAACCGCTCGTGCCTGACGACGACTCCGTCGCCGACATCCCCGAGGGCCGCGCCGATGGCGGCCCCTGGACCACGATTGCGCCTACCAACAGCAACAACGTCGCCGCGGCCGCCATCGCAGCCAACTCGGCCACCGCAACCGGCCCGGCCAACGCGGCTAGCACAGCCACAATTGACATCAGCCGCCGCACACTCGTGATTGCGGGTTCGAATGCCCCGCACCTGCCGGCGCTGGAGGATTTGCCAACCATCGCTGAGCCGAATGCATATGCGCCGGCGCACCCGGTGCACCCGCTTGCGGCGGGCACTTTCGCGCAGATTCCGCCGGAGCAGATTGTGCTGGTCGGCAGGCCGACGCTGCACCGAGGTATCTCTAAGCTGCTGGCCAATCCGGATATCGAGCTGACCGTTGTCTCCGAAGCGGAAAACCACGGTTTTGGGGTGGAGTTCCCGGATGTGACGGCGAACGCAAGGGCCGTCGTAAAGCATGTGCAGACTTTGGGGGAGCAGGACCCGCAGTGGACGAAAATCTGTGAGGCCGCCAGCGAATTGGCGGTGAAGTCCGTGCGAGAGACGCTGACCGAGTCGATTGAAACGGAGGAACCGCTGACCGGATTTCATGTGGCGGCGGCTCTGACGGACAGCCTGCGCACGGGTGACAACGTGGTGCTGGGCGCGTCGAACCCGGTGCGCGATGCGTCGTACACGGGCCTGCCTTTCCCGGGCGTGAACACGTATGCGGGGCGAGGTGCCGCGGGTATCGACGGCACGGTGGCGACGGCAATCGGTATTGCGCTGGCATCCGACCGCGAACATGCCGACGAGATTCGCCCGCCGCGGACGATTGCGCTCATGGGTGACCTGACGTTCCAGCACGACTCTGCAGCGCTGGCGATTGGGCCGTTGGAGCCGAGGCCGGAAAACCTCACCATCGTGGTGGCCAATGATGCCGGTGGCGGTATTTTCGAGACGCTGGAGGCGGGCAGCCCGACCCTGCGGGGAAGCTTTGAGCGCATCTTCGGCACGCCGCAGGACGTGGACTTTGAGGGCATCTGCCAGGCTTACGGGGTCGAGCACGTGCGTGTTGACCGCCTCCCAGATCTGCTCGCGCAGTTGCACCCGGATACCGATGTCGACGGCATCCGCGTCATCGAGGTGGCGACCACACGTGCGACGCGTCGGCAGTTGCACCACAAGCTGGCATACAATGCGGAGATTGGGGTGCTGGACAAGCACTAGCCGGCCGGCAGCATCCAATCAGAGCTGGAAACAATCAGAGACAGAAAAATAGGAGGTCGCGACCGCCATGCAGTGGAAAACTGCCCTGGCCAATTGGCCGCGCTTCCTTCGTCAGGTACTGCTCTTTGTAATGATTTGCCTGTTGCTGTCGTGCCTGGCCATGGTGGTTGGCTGCTTCATTAATGACCGCAATATCGAGTCGAACATGGGGCAGTCCGTAGCCAACGTGCGCTCGGTCGAGCTCCTTCGCACCACGGTTGATTTCGTCGACGAGAATGGTGATTTTCAGTCGCCGCCAACCGGTTTGCTCTATCCCGTTGGTCTGGAAGAGGGGCAGCGCGTCCGCGTCGAATACGACCGCACTGATCCCAATGTCGTCCGCGTCGCCGGACGCACATGGACGTTGTCACTTCTCCCGGCGACCAGCATCGCTGTGGTTGCATTTCTCGTCGTCGCGCCGTTGTGGTGGTTGTCGTTGCGCGCAACCCGTCGTTTACAAAGAGATCCCCAAAAGGTAAACAGAGGGTCACTTTCGCTTTCCGACGAGATGGAAAACTAGCACCATGCGCGTTGCCATCATTGCTGAAAGCTTCTTGCCCAACATCAATGGAGTGACAAACTCCGTGCTGCGGGTGTTGGAACACTTACGCCGTGAAGGACACGAGGCGCTGGTGATTGCGCCGGGCGCTCGGGACTGGCAGGAAGAGGCAGAGTTCTACTGCGACTACCGCATTGAGCGTGTGCCCACTGTGATGGTGCCGTTGATTGATTCGCTACCGATTGGTGTGCCGAACCGTCGGGTAGCGTCGGCGCTGACGCAGTTTAAGCCGGATGTTGTCCACTTGGCTTCGCCATTTGTGCTCGGTGGTGCGGGCGCGCTGACTGCCAAGGCACTGGGCATCCCGGCTGTGGCCATCTATCAGACGGACGTTGCGGGTTTTGCCAAGAACTACAAGTTGGCGGGGCTCTCCACGGCCGCATGGTTGTGGACGCGCGTGATTCACAACTCCTGCGCCCGAACGCTGGCGCCGTCGTCGCCGACTATTGAGGACCTGCAGGATCACAAGATTCGTGATGTCTACCGCTGGGGCCGCGGTGTTGATGCGGTTCGCTTTACTCCGACAAAGCGTAGTGAAGAGCTCAGGAAGCAGTGGAGCCCGGAGGGCAAGCCGATTGTTGGTTATGTCGGCAGGCTCGCGGCGGAGAAGTCTGTGGAGCGGCTGGCAGCGCTGAACGGCCGCGATGATATCCAGGTGGTCATTGTCGGCAATGGCCCGGAGCTGCAGAAGCTGCAGAAGCAGATGCCGAATGCCGTCTTTACCGGACAGCTCACCGGCGATAAGTTGGCAGCGGCATTCGCCAGTCTGGACGTGTTCGTCCACACCGGTGACTTTGAAACCTTCTGCCAGGCGGTACAGGAAGCCCACGCCTCCGGTGTGCCGGCCATCGCTCCGAACGCAGGCGGCCCGCGCGACCTGATTACCAACGACGTCAACGGCTACCTGCTGGAACCCAAGACTTTCACCGGCGATCTGTCTGAGGCGGTCGACAAGCTACTGCTCGTCGACGATGAGCTGGCACGCAAGCAGCTGCGCAACCGCTGCCGCGACACCGTGACCGAGCGCACCTGGGAAGCACTGTGTGCAGACCTGGTTCGCCACTACGAGGAGGTTTCTGGGGTTTCCGCGGCCGAGACGTCAAGCAAGGTCGCAGCAGATGCGATTGATGCCTCCCATGCAGGTGCTGCTACGCGTCAGAAGTCGGTCGCGTAATCTAGACATCGTGTCTAGGGCTGATTTAACGAAAAATCCCAGCGAAGTCGCCTCGATGTTCGATGGCGTGGGGAAGAATTACGACATCACTAATACCGTGCTCACCGGTGGCATTGACCACTACTGGCGCGTGCGCACGGCAAAGCGCCTGAACCTGCAGCCTGGCCAGAAAGTCCTCGACCTGGCCGCCGGTACGGCTGTTTCATCAGTGGAGTTGGCAAAGTCTGGCGCATACGTCGTTGCCTGTGATTTCTCCCGAGGCATGCTCAAGGCCGGTGCACACCGCGATGTTCCCAAGGTCTGCGGTGACGGCATGAAGCTGCCATTCCCGGACAACACCTTCGACGCGGTGACCATCAGCTTCGGTCTGCGCAACATCGTGGACTACAAGGCGGGCCTCGCTGAGCTAGCTCGCGTGACCAAGCCCGGAGGCCAGCTAACAGTCTGCGAGTTCTCCACCCCCGTGATGCCGGTGTTCAGCACCTTCTACAAGGAATACCTGATGCGGGCACTGCCGCAGATCGCCAAGGTTGTCTCCTCGAACCCGGAGGCCTACGTGTACTTGGCGGAGTCGATTCGCGCCTGGCCAAACCAGCCGCAGCTTGCCCGCGACATCAATGCCTCTGGCTGGGAGGATGCCGGTTGGCAGAATCTCACCTTCGGTATCGCAGCGCTGCACTCGGCAACCAAGCCCGTGGAGTAGCTCGCTAGCTCGCAATCGGGCTGGGTCGCAGGGCCCGTCGTAAAGCGATTCCTACTGCCAGGGCTGGCGTCCGAAGCACTTATCGGAGGCCAGCGCTGCTCTCCCCGAAGCGCGCCAGAGTCGCGCCACTACGTCGCGGTCGTGTTCCGTGACCAGGTTGCCCATCAGGCGTGCGGCAACGCCCATGAGCTGGCCTCCCCACGGGGCGCCGATGGTCAACGGGCCGACCGTGGGAAGGAAGCTCGGGTACGTCAGCGTCAGCGCCAACTTGCGAGCCAGCGAGAAGCCGGTGCCGTAGTGCTCGCGAAGGAGGGCGGGCCAGGAGTGCGTCAGCCCATCGCGGCCCGCACCAATCGAGCTAATCAGCTCCACCGCCAGCCGCGCCGACTCCATGCCGTAGTCAATGCCCTCACCGTTGAGCGGGTTGACTAAGCACCCAGCATCACCGAGCAACGCCCAGTTGGGCCCCGCCACATTCGACACAGCACCGCCCATCGGCAGCAGCGCCGACGTCACGTGCTCCGGCTCGCTCATCTGCCACTGATCGCGCACCTGTCCGTGGTACTCACGCAGCAACTTCTTCACGTTCGTGCGCGCCGGGCGTGCCGACGTCGCCAGCGCCCCACACCCCACATTCGCCCGGCCCTCGCCCAGCGGGAAAATCCAGCCATAGCCCGGGTGCGTCTGCCCATCGGAGCTGCGCAGTTCCAGGTGCGAGTGAATCCAGTCATCCGCTACGTCTGCGCTGTCGAAGCTGACATACGACCGCGCGGCCACGCCAAAGACGCTGTCCCGATGCCACGCACGCCCCAGCTGCTTGCCGACGGTACTGCGGACCCCATCGGCCACGAGCAACCAACGGGCCGAGATGGTGTGTGGCTTGCCCTCGCGGTCGGAAAGCTCCACCGCGCGCACGCCGTGCCCTCGCGTGCCGCCAGTGTTCAGCGCTCCGAGAATTACCTTCCGCGCAGCGACCCCATCGAAGACCTGTGCACCGGCATCGGCGGCGGCATTGAGCAAGAAGGTGTCGAGCTCAACTCGCGGCATCGCGGATCCGACAGCGGGGAAAGTGCCGGAGGCATCATCTGGCCAAGGTGCGGTGATGGAGCCGCCGAAGCCGTGCAGCTTGAGTCCGCGGTTGCGGTTGTGGCGCAGGAGCTCGTCGTCAAGCCCTAGGCGACGTAGCTCAGCGATGGCGCGAGGAGTGAGCCCGTCGCCACAAGTTTTGTCGCGTGGGAAGCGCTGGGAGTCGACCACAGTGACCGAAAATCCGGCGCGGGCGGCGTGAATCGCGGCTGCGGAGCCAGTGGGACCAGCACCAACAATGAGCACGTCAGTGCTGCTGGGTAGAGCGACGGTGCCGTCGAACGTGGGGGAAACTCGCGAAATCGGGCTTGAGGTCATTGCCCCAGCGTATAACGACGTTGAAACAAATATGGGAACCGGTCTGCTAGCCACTATGCTCGTAAGGTAGTTTATTTAGCAGTTTCTTATCTTTTATCGTCAGTTAGGCAGGTCTCGAATGCGTACTGGAGACTACTCCGGGCTTAGTTCCGGAAGTGCTCAGGGCACTGGTGAGCACACCGCCACTAGTTCTCACTTCGTTGATGAGGCGCTGGAAGCAACAATCACCGAGGGAATGCGCAAGAGCGAGGACCTCCTGATTACCGAGCTGGGGCGCGGCGAGGACTTCCTAGTCGAGCGGGTTTCCCACCTAGCTCACGCTGGTGGTAAGCGCTTCCGCCCGATGTTTACCATGCTGGCCGCGCAGTTCGGGGAGAACCCGGAGAGCGATAAGGTCATCACCGCCGCGACGGTGCTGGAGCTGACGCACCTGGCGACGCTCTACCACGACGACGTCATGGATGAAGCGGATAAGCGCCGCGGCGTGCCCTCCGCAAACTCGCGCTGGGACAACACCGTCGCCATTCTGGCCGGTGACTACCTCTTCGCTGCTGCGTCCCGCCTGCTGGCAGAGCTCGGCTCCGAGAGCGTGGCTCACTTCGCTGAGACCTTCGGTGTTCTTGTCACAGGTCAGATGCGCGAGTGCCTCAACGACTTGGACCTGCCGATTGAAGAGCGCATCGAGCGCTACCTGAAGGTCATTGCCGAAAAGACCGGTGTGCTCATCGCATCGGCCGGTTATCTCGGCGCCTATCACGCCGGTGCGTCCGCCGAGATTTCCAACGCGCTGCGCCGCTATGGCGAACTAATCGGTATCGTTTTCCAGATTGTCGACGACATCATCGACATCTCCTCCAATACCGATCAGTCCGGCAAGACTCCGGGTACTGACTTGCGCGAGGGCGTCTTCACGCTGCCGGTGCTCTACGCGCTGCAGGAGGACACCCCAGCCGCTGACCGCCTCCGTGAGATTCTCGTCGGCCCAGTCTCCGACGACGCGCTTGTCGACGAGGCCCTCGAGCTCCTGGCTCAGACCAACGGTGTGGCTCGCGCGATGGAGAAGGTCAATGAACTGCTGGATGAGTCCGACCGCGTCATCGCTGACCTTCCTGACTGTGCGGCCAAGGAGGCCCTGCGTCACGTTGCTCGCTACACCGTGGAGCGCGTGGGGTAGTGGATTGAGCTCCATCGGCGAGATGGGCCTAGGGGCGAGCACTGCTCTGAGGTGAGCTCGGCTCTGGGTTGAGTTCTGCTGAGGGGTGAATCCGGGTAGGAAAATATCCTCTCGACCTGCCGATTTGTGTAAATGACAGAGTAGTGGGTAGCATTCCATTCGCACCGTTTAAGAGTGCACGCCAGATTGCCCGAGCGGCCAAAGGGAGCGGATTGTAAATCCGTCGGCATTGCCTTCGTTGGTTCGAATCCATCATCTGGCACAGTGAAATCACCGCGAGAACTTTCTCGCGGTGATTTTTTTGTTTGTAGGGGCCGTTGGTGGGTTAAGTAAAGAAAAGTGTGTCTTTTCCGGGCGTGTTGCGGTTATTTGATCCAGCCTTTTTGGATGCCGAGGTT